>NHIO02000009.1 GCA_002171975.2 Flavobacteriales bacterium TMED191 | reverse complement strand
TTAAATAGACTACAAGATAGAGGAAGATTTTTTGTTTCGTCATCAGATATAATATATAAAGGTCAGGTAATAGGAGAACATAATAGAGACAATGACTTAGCAGTAAACCTTGTAAAAGGTAAACAATTAACAAATATGAGAAAATCAGGATCAGACGATGCTATGAAAATTGCACCTAAAACCGAATTTTCACTAGAAGAATCAATGGAGTATATCAAAGACGATGAATATCTAGAAATAACACCCATAAGCTTAAGGATGAGAAAAATCAAGTGATCAACAAAACTTAGAAAAATTAAATTTAAAGCTAATTATTCACAAAATTTAAAAAAGTTATGATGCTTAATTTTATTAAGCATCTATCAAATAGATTTTATTTTAAAGAACAAACAGATAAGTATTACAATAAGAGAGTATATTTGTCACCAAATAAAAATATTCAGATTATGAATTTCTCAGAAATTAAAATTAATGATAATATAAAAAAGTCTCTAGTTGAATTAAATTTTATCAAAACAACTGAAATTCAAACTGAAGCAATCCCTTTTTTATTAGAAAATAGGACAGATTTAATTGCATTAGCACAAACTGGAACAGGGAAAACAGCAGCGTTTGGTATTCCTGTAATTCACAAAATCAGTATCAAAGACAATTATACACAATGTATTATACTATGTCCAACTCGAGAATTGTGTATTCAAATTACAAAAGATCTTGAAGTACTTTCTCAATATATGAGTGTAAAAATTAATTCAGTATACGGAGGTACTGATATAAAGTCACAGATTAAATCACTCTCAAAAGGAAATCATATCATAGTAGGAACACCTGGTAGAGTTATTGATTTAATAAAAAGAAAAAAAATTAATTTAGAAAAAATTAAGACCGTGGTCATGGATGAGGCCGATGAAATGCTCAATATGGGTTTTAAAAAAGATATTGATACTATTTTACAAAAAACACCTAACAATAAACAAACTCTTCTTTTCTCTGCTACAATGCCTAAAGATGTACTAAAAATTTCAAAAAACTACATGCAAAAACCACATACTATTGAGGTAGCAAATAGAAATGAAGGAGCAAAAAATATTACGCATTCATATCATATTGTTGGTTCAAGAGAAAAATACTCTGCTCTAAGAAGAATCTGCGACTATAACCCAAGTATATATGGGATTGTATTCTGTAGAACAAGAAGAGAATGTAAAGAAGTATCTAGTAAATTAATGCGAGACGGGTACAATGCTGATGCATTACACGGAGATCTCTCTCAAGCACAAAGAGATCATGTAATGGATAAATTTAGACAAAGAAACCTAGAAATACTAGTAGCAACTGATGTTGCAGCTAGAGGTCTAGATGTGAATGACATTACACATATTATAAATTATAATTTACCGGATGATAATGAAGTTTATGTTCATAGGTCTGGAAGAACCGCGCGTGCAAATAAAAAAGGAAACTCAATTATAATAGCAACAGATAGAAATTTAAAAAAAATTCAAGCTATTGAAAAAATGATTAATAAAAAAATTAGTTTCAGTCAAATTCCAACAGGAGATATGATATGTGAAGCACAATTATTAAACTTAATCAATAAGGTTATAAACTCACCAGTAGATAACCAAATTAATAAATACCTACCAGGTATAACAGAAAAACTAGCAGATTTAGATAAAGAAACATTAATAAAGCATTTTGTGTCAGTAGAATTTAATCGATTTTTATCATTTTATAAAAACTCACCAGATTTAAAAACAAAAGACAAATTTGAAATAAATAAAACAAGCTCGAAAAGTTTAGTGCGTTTTCACATGAATGTTGGTAAAAAAAATGGAGTTGGAGCACAACACATACTAGGTTTAATCAATGATAAAATTCAAAAAAGAAATGTCTTTATTGGTAAGATAGATATTATGAAGAGTTTTTCTTTTTTTGAAATTGAAGAAGAACAGAAAGATCAAATAATTAGAAAACTTAATAATATTAAATGGAGAGGCGCACAGTTAAAGGTGGAAATAGCCAAAGATTTTTCTAAAGAAAAACCATCGAAAATAAAAAAGAAAAAAAAGAAATCAAGAAAAAAGTCAGGACAATATTAAATAGATTTAAACTAAAAAAATCAATTTTAGAAATTTAATTTCACTCAGCTTTTTACGTACTATATTCATTAAACTGTATTCATATAAAAAAGTTTACTTTAAAATTTTATTGTTTACTTTTTTTTAAAAAAATTACATTAATTTTAAAATGATATAAAATCTATATAAAATGAGAGTCCTTTACAAAAGTAAAACACTAGAATTCTATAGCTCTGAGCAAGATATATCTTTAAACCTACCCTATTTCCAAAATGGTGTTTCAGCAGGATTTCCATCTCCTGCAGAGGATCATATAGATTCAAAAATAGATTTAAATCAACTTTTGATAGAACATCCATCTGCTACTTATTATGTTCGTGTAAACGGTGATTCTATGCTAGATGCAGGTATATTAAATGGTGATTTGCTAATAGTAGATAGGTCGCTTGAAGTTATTAATAACTCTATAGTAGTAGCGTATATAGATGGTGACTTCACCGTTAAAAGGATTCGAAAAAACAAAAACAAACTTTTTTTACAGGCTGAGAATAATAAATATCAACCTATTGAGATTACAGAAGAAATGGATTTCGAACTATTTGGAGTAGTTGCTCACGCAATACATCACTTTATATGATAGGATTAGTTGATTGCAATAACTTTTATGCTTCTTGCGAAAGAGTATTCAAACCTAGTTTAAAAAATAAAGCTGTTATAGTCTTGTCTAATAATGATGGGTGTGTAATTGCAAGAAGTAATGAAGCTAAAGCACTAGGTATTAAAATGGGAGAACCTGCCTTTAAAATTCAATCGATTATTACAAAAAATAAAGTCAATGTATTCTCTACTAATTTCGCACTTTATGGAGACTTCTCAAATAGGGTGATGGAAATACTAAAAAAAGAAGTCAATAAAATAGAAATCTATTCAATAGATGAAGCCTTTTTAGATTTATCTAATTACACAAGTGTAGATAGAGTAATTTTTATTAAAAAAAACATAAAACGCTGGACTGGTATACCTGTTTCAATTGGTTTAGCACCTACTAAAACTTTAGCTAAAGTAGCAAATTACATGGCTAAAAAATATACTAAAAATGGTGTTCTGATTCTAGATAATAAAAATATAATAAAAAAAGCCCTAAATAATTTACCTATAGAAAATTTATGGGGTATTGGGAGAAGATATAGTGATAAACTAAAAAAATCAGGAATCAACACTGCCTTAGAACTTAGAAACGCAAACACAATGTGGGTCAAAAAAAATATGTCAACAAATGGTATTCTTATACAAAAGGAGCTAAAAGGCGAGCAATGTTATGATTTCAAAACATATCAACCAAGAAAAAAAAGTATAGCTACAACCCGTTCCTTTGGTAAGGAGATAACAAATTATAATTTAATAAAACAAGCAATTATTCATTTTGCAGTCAATTGTGCATATAAGCTGAGAAAAGAAAAAAGTTGTTGTTCAAAAGTTTCTGTTTTTTTAATGACCAACCCTTACAAAACTAATACTAAACAGTATCATCCGAAAATTACACTGTCATTACCTACCGCCACTAATGACAGTATTGAAATATCAAACATGACGCGTAAAGCTTTGAAAAAAATCTACAGAAATGACTGTTCATATAAAAAAGCGGGAGTGATAGTTCACCAACTATCACATGAAAAAAATATCCAACTATCACTATTTAATAAAATGGATATAATAAAAAGAAGAAAACTGATGTATTCAATAGATAAAATTAATAAATCAATGGGTAGAGATAAAATACATTTAGCATCACAAGGTTTTATACAAAAATGGCAAATCAAACAAGAACAACTATCACCTTGTTACACAACCAAAATAAAAGATATTTTAACAGTAAATATTTAAAATACCTAAGTAATGAAAAATCGGTAAATGCAACATTGTTGCACTTACAAAAAAACAATATATTTGTACTTAAAAAATGGAATCAACAAATAAACTCCCAACAACGGTACTATCTGGATTTCTTGGGGCAGGAAAAACAACACTATTAAATCATATTTTACATAATAAAGAGGGAGAATACACTGTTTTTAGATATTGCTTCTAATCAAACTAATATCGTATTAATCGAGCTTAATAATCAAAACTTTAATCTTTTATTTACAAAAGATTTAGGATCTCAAACAATAATGATAAAAAATTAAAAACTTATTAAATATTTTTTTTACAAGCTTATAAGCTATAATAATTTTAAATTATTTGCTTTAATTCAATAAAAAAAATTATAAGATTTAGAAAAAAATAAAGATAAGCTGGCAACATTTCAAATAAACCATCCTTAATACGAAATCTAACAAAAATTGCTCCAAGCATCATTAGTAAAAAAAAAGAAGAACAGTAAATAAATAAAAAGGGATAAATAAAGCCTGTTAAAAATAACATTCCAAAAAATAACTGAAGAATGGAGATAAAAATACGATACTTCTGAAAGCCCCAACGCAAAAACTCATCTTTCATATATTGTGAAAATAAAGCATTAAAAGCATAAAAAATAAAAGAGATACCTATAAATAAAATTATGAAATGATATAAACTCATTTTTTGAAATTAACAAAAAATTAATAATTTAGAGCAATGGATATAATTTTTATAATAAAACTAGTAACCGTTCTCGGCATATTTAATGTTTGGATGCTTAGATATAACAAGTCTACTAAGTACAGAGGCGGAAAAGCAAAGAATCTGCAAGAGGAATTTAAAACATATGGCTTAAATAAATGGACAATGTACATCATTGGATCTATTAAAATTGGAATTTCGATTTTATTTATTGTTAGTTCATTGATGAATGATACACTTATCCTAAAAGATTCAATTGATTTTTATGGAGCGGCCACAATGTCAATAATAATGGTTGGGGCAATAATAATGCATATTAAAGTAAATGACCCATTTAAAAAATCAATGCCCGCTATAACTATGCTAACAATGTATTCCATCATATTTATGAGCTATTTATTGTAGCTAATTAGATTTATCTAATTATATACTATTATCTAAAAAGATCAGGTTATTTGTCAATAAAAATAGACTAGTTATTCACATTAAGTTTAGGGATAAAATGCTACACAAAAATTAAAATTATTTTCGCATCTATGAATGTTGACCATAAGTATCTTGAAGAATTATTAAACACTATATCGCATGGAATTGCTGCAATTGCATCAATATTAGGATTTGTAATTTTATTAAATAGTATTTCTAATCACCAAATCATTCTAATTAGCACTCTCCTTTATAGTTTTAGTCTTATAATACTATATACATCATCAACATTATACCACGGTGTAAAAAATAAAAAATTAAAGGAAATATTTAGAATACTAGACCATTGTAGCATATTTATACTCATTGCTGGCACATACACTCCTATTGCTTTAATATCTATTAATGGAACTACAGGTTGGTGGATTTTTGCTATTCAGTGGTCCTTAGTACTAATAGGATCTATTTTTAAATTTTTTTTTACTGGCAAATACGAAAATACATCATTATTAATCTATATAATAATGGGTTGGATGATTGTCCTTAAATGGAATATTCTTATAAACTCTATATCAACTTCTGCTCTTAATTTATTAATATGGGGAGGAATTATATATACAACTGGAATTATTTTTTATGTTCTTGATTCAAGAATGAAATACTCTCATTTTATTTGGCATTTATTTGTAATTACAGGAAGTACAATACATTATATTATGATTTTTAAATATGTAATAAATTAGTGTATAGTGATCTAGAAATTTAGACTTTCAAGTAAAAAAAAGGATTAAACAATGATGCTTGAATAGACATGAATTACTTATGATTTTGACCTAAACAATATAACATCTTTCCATGTGCAATAATTGCTTGAAAAAAGTTGCTTTGACAGTGATAAGGTAAATCATAATCACTAGCTATTTTTTTAACAATAATTGAAATATTTTTATAATGAACATGACAAATACCCGGAAAAAGATGATGTTCAATTTGATAATTTAATCCACCAATAAACCAAGAAAGAAGTTTGCTATTAGGGGCATAATTTGCAGTTGTTAATAATTGATTAATCGCCCAAGTATTTATATCAGTCTTAGCATTATATTGTTGATGTTCACATTCAGGTACAATATGTGCAGTTTGAAAAATGAGAGCTAATATAAATCCTGCAATAAAATGCATTGTAAAAAACAACATAAACCAATGTAAAAATGTGATTTTTAATATTATTATTGGCAGTACAAGAATAAAAATATAATAGATTATTTTCCATAATATTAGCTCAAGAAACAATCCACGTTGTTCAGAGTCAGAAATAACACCAGTCTTTTTCCATTCTATTAATTGTTTAAATTCTTTTATAGTTGCAAATGAAAAAGTCATAAGACCGTATAAAAACCAAGCATAAATAAATTGAAATCTATATATTTTTTTATAGGGTGCATCAGGTGAAAATCTTAACAATTTAATTGGACTAACATCAGGATCATGGTCATGAACATTTGTGTATTTATGATGAAGCTTATTATGTTGAATCTGCCATATTTTATCAGTCCCTCCAAGCATTTGAAGAGTAAAGCCCATTATTTTATTAATAGTTTTACTTTTTGAATAACCATTGTGATTTCCATCGTGCATAATAGACATCCCTATACCAGCCATACCAAACCCCATTAAAACCCACATAAATATTAAATAAGGCTGATTTATAGCACCTGTCATCATTAAAAAGTATGGAACAAAATATAGAGATAACATAAATGCACTTTTTATATACATATTTAAATTACCTCCCTTATCAATATTATTGTCTTTAAAATAATTGTTTACTTCATTTCGAAGAGAAGTTATAAAATTAACATCCTTAATTGAATCCATAATTTTAGATTTATTAATATACAAGTATATAAGAAAAATGAGAGCAAAAAAAATGTTTTTCAAAAAATTATAAAAAATAACAAAATAAGATTTTTAAAAAAAATAATATTCATTTCTATAATACAATTTATATATTTGTCAAAACAAGTAATTAAAGTAAAAATTATGATTGAAGATAAATTTGAAAACGCACTTTGGAGTACAAGATTTGTAGTTTTAATTGCTGTAATAATGTCTGTGATTTCATCAATTACTTTATTTATTTTGGGAGGATGGGATATTATTCAAGCAATAGTATTTAACAACCCAATTTTCGATAATAATATTAACAATAGCAATAACCTCCTTTTTAAAATTATATCATCAATTGATTTATTTTTAATTGGAATTGTATTATTAATTTTTGGATTTGGAGTTTATGAACTATTTATAAGTGAAATTGATTTTGCAAAAGGCAAGTTTGCTGATTCAACTTTAAAAATAAACAACCTAGACCAACTTAAAAACAAAATCATAAAGGTTATTATTATAGTATTAATAGTTAAGTTTTTTGAAAAAGTTTTAAAACTTTCTCAAAATTTCACTTCGCCAAGTGACCTATTGTTGTTTAGTACATCAATTTTAACTATTTGCGTAGGATATTATTTAATTAATAGAAATTAATAACTAATAATAGTTATAGCAATAATGGTGATTAGTCCTCGCTTGTAAAGTCATTATATCTATAAATACATATTTTTTTGATATTATTAGAGTTAACCATACTAATCATTTTTAATGCTAAATCATAAACTGATAATGGTCTAAATGAAATTAGAAGACCAAATTTATTAACAAAACTTAAAAATTTTAAAGATATTTTTTCACTAAACCTTATCATATGCAATGGACGTATTAAAGAAGGGGGCTGAAAAATATGTATTTTCTGAAAACTAAGAAGTTTGACAGCCTCTTCTAAATCACCCTTAATCTTAGGATAGAAAAAAAAAGATTTTTTATTTGCTCCTAAAGAGGAAACCAAAAAATATTGACTTACTCTATTTTCTGAAGCAATTTTAGCAAAATCATACTGATAGGTAAAGTCAACTAAATACTGTCTTATTTTACCTCCAGCCTCTTTTCTAGTTGTTCCTAATGAAGAAAAAAGAACATCTCCTTTGATTAATGCTTTATAATCATGTAATCTTGAGAAATCTATTTGATGAATAGAAAGCTTATTATGTTTAATATCAAATGGTCTTCTAACAAATAAAGAAACTTTAATGAAATCTGAACTTCTCAAAAGTAATTTAACTATTTCCTTACCTGTTGCACCAGAAGCACCCAATACTAAAGCATGAAGTTTTTGCATAAAAAAAATATATAACGAAATTAAAATTAACAAAATTTATAGATAAAATAAATTCTATATATTTATGAACTTTAAACTTTTATGAAGATTAAGGACGCATATCCAAAAAGAATAATATGTCTGACAGAGGAATGTACAGAAACTTTATATATACTTAAGGAAAGTAACAGAATCATTGGTGTATCAAATTACGCAGTAAGACCAAAAGAAGCAAGAAAAGAAAAAAAAGTTGTTTGTTCTTTTATAAATGCAAATATTGATAAAATTATTGAACTTAAACCAGACCTTGTTATTGGTTTTTCAGATGTCCAGGTAGAGATTGCAGAAAAATTAATTAAAAGAGGTATTACTGTTTGGATTAATAATTATAGAAGTGTGAATGGAATCAAGATTATGATTAATCAGTTGGGGTTATTAGTGGGTAAACAAATTGAATCTTTACAGCTAGTAAATAAAATTGAAAGAAATATTCAGAAAATTAAAACCAAAAATTTGAATATGTCAATAAAACCAAAAGTGTATTTTGAAGAATGGTTTGACCCCTTAATATGTAGTATTCAATGGGTAAGTGAAATTATCGAAATTTGCGGAGGGATAAATATACTAGAAAGCAAAAATTCAAAATCATTAGCCAAAGATAGAATAATTCACGATGATAAGGATATAATACAATGCAATCCAGACATAATACTTGTTTCATGGTGTGGTAAAAAATTTAAAAGAAATAAGATGATTAATAGAAAAGGCTGGAAATCAATTCAAGCAATTAAAAATAATGACATTCATGAAATAGATTCTAGTATTATTCTTCAACCAGGTCCAGCAGCATTAACTGAGGGTTTAATCATAATTAATAATATTATAAGTCATTGGTATAAAAAAAATAGTAACGATAACTAATTTACATCTAGTTAACTATAAATACTTAAATACAATTTTTTTTTCAACATTTTTAGATATAGCATGATGTACAGGGCAATTTTTAGCGGATCTTTCTAAAATGTCTTTTGTTTGAGAATCGAATTGTTTAGGAAAAATTATCTCAATTTCAATTTTAGCTATTCTTCTTGGATTATTAATCATTGTCTTAGTAATATTTGCTATAGTATCTTTTATATCAATATTTTTTCTCTCAACTGCAATTGCCATAATAGTTAGGATACAACTTGCTAAAGATGTACATAATAAATCAGTTGGAGAAAAATTTTTTCCAAGACCATGATTATCTTTAGGAGCGTCAGTAGATATTATAGAACCAGAATCTATATGAATAGCTGATGTTCTTAAATGTCCTTCGTATTTAACTTTAAATTTGTTCATAATGGATTCACTTTAAAATAAATTTTTTCTCAATACTACCATCATCGTATACTTCAAACTGAAAACCTTTACTCAACACTTCCCTACCTAAGAGATCAATTTTTTTAATAATAGCTCTATTTGACTGGAAATTATCAATTGCATTTGTATTATTAGGAGTATATTTCCTATAGTATATAATATCATCATTATAATCTAAATATACAATATGAAATTGGTCATTATAAACACTTAAATCAACGTACACACGAAAAAATAATTCACGAAAAGGTTGAAAAAACCGCCCGTTGTTTTTATCGATAAATTTAGTTAGAAATGTATTAATTAAT
>NHIO02000008.1 GCA_002171975.2 Flavobacteriales bacterium TMED191 | reverse complement strand
GTTAGATGATTGATACGTTCAGTAAAAATGGCAAAAGAAAAAGTAAAAGAAGCATGAAAATCACTCACGTTATTAGAGGAGAGGAGTGGCTTCCTTCAGCGCCACTACATATTTTTTTATACGACTGTTTTGGATGGTTGAAATCAGCCCCTAAATTTGCGCACCTCCCGTTAATTTTAAAGCCTGATGGAAACGGAAAGTTAAGTAAAAGAGATGGAGATAGATTAGGTTTTCCCGTATTCCCAATTAATTGGACCTCTCAAGAAGGTGAAGTGTTTCCTGGTTATCGTGAAAAGGGCTTTTCAAGTGATGCATTTGTTAATATGTTGTCTTTTTTAGGATGGAATCCAGGAACTGATAAAGAAGTTTTTTCAATGACAGAGTTAATTTCGGCGTTTTCTTTAAATCGAGTAGGTAAGTCAGGTGCAAAATACGACTACACTAAAACGAAGTGGTTTAATCAACAGCATTTAAGGCTTAAATCGGATACAGATTTATTTGAGTTGTTGATATTAAAAGATGATTCTATATTAAATAATTTCTCAAAAGAATTTATATTAAAGGTTATTTCATTGGTTAAAGATCGGGCAGTTTTCGTGTCTGATATTTTTGATGAAGCATCATGTTTTTTCAATGAAAAAATTGATTTTGATTCATTAGCTATTGAAAAAAAATGGAATAAACAGATGATCCCTCATTTAAACAATATTTTAGACTCTTTAGTGGCTCTTGAAGAGTTTGTGGCAGAAGATATAGAGTTAGTTTTTAAAAACTATCTACAATCAAATAATTTAGGTTTTGGAAAAATCATGCCAATGTTAAGAATTGCGGTTACCGGTAAAATAGCAGGTCCATCACTGTTTATTGTGATGGAATTACTTGGATCAAGCAAAGTTCAAGGTCGCATTAAGTATGCTTTAAATACAATTGTATAGTGGGAAAAATTTTAATTCGGGATTTAATTTTGTATAGCTATCACGGTTGCTATAATGAAGAGAATAAAATAGGATCAAAGTATAAGTTAAATATTTGGGTTGAAGGTAATTTTTCAAAAGCTGAAAAGACGGATTCGCTATTTGATACGGTTGACTATGTTGCACTTACTGATTTAGCTGCAAAGGAGATGTCAAAATCATCTAAGCTAATTGAACATGTTGCAGATCGAATTATCACAAAGATAATCAATAAATGGCCGCACATAGAACTTGCGGGGTTGACAGTAATTAAAATTTCTCCCCCTATGAATGAACTTGTTAAATCTGTCGAGTACACTGTTGAACGACGTCAGCAATAAAGCGCAATTTTATTTTGTATAACTTTTTTTATTATGTTTGCAGTCTAAATTCAGGTCGGATGGCCGAGTGGCTAGGCAGTGGTCTGCAAAACCATCTACACCGGTTCGAATCCGGTTCCGACCTCTTTTATAATAGGTTCAATAAGTATTTGGTATCGCCTATACTCTTTCTAAATTAGGTCCAGATATAATAATAAAGTTATTAACAAAAAATTAACAATTTTCTTTTGTTTTTTTAATTTAAAATAATTAACTTGAAGTCGTAGGATTGCCCCCATATTGTGCTCGTTTTCCTGCTTATTAAATTATAACAAGTTGATTTTCAGCGCATTAGGTTGTGTTGAGACCTTTATATTTTGTATTAAAAAATGAAAAAAATTATACCCCAAATTCTTAAAAATTAGTAGCTATGAAAAATTTATTCTTTACGAGATTATTATCTCTCTTCCTTTTTTTGTGTTGTTCTTTTAGTTTTGCGCAAAATGATTTTGATCAAGATTATTTTGATTATTCCATAACTGACGGAAACATGATTATTCAAATTTCTAATGATGTTCTAGATGCTGTAATGGACGATGGTGATATTATTGGAGCTTTTTTCACTAATGACTCTGACGAGCTTCAGTGTGGTGGAGCTGCCATATACGCTTCTGACCAACTTGCAGTTGCTGTTTGGAAAGCTGAGGGTTCAGACAATGGATTTGATGGTGGTGAAGATCTCACTTGGATAATGTACGATGCTTCGGATGATGTAAATATTAATCTAGCTGCTGAAATGAACACATCGGCAATTTTTACTGACGTGTTTGAAAATAATGGTTTTGGTCAAGTGTTGTCTTTTAGTGTTGCGGTAGAAAGCGATTGTAATGACGACGACGCTGCAATGGCACCGTTTGGTTGCGCTACAGCAATTACAGCTTTTACATGTAGTGGAGAGTGGAATGGAATGACAGTTGCTGATGCTTGTCCTTCGAGTTGTGATAACTGTGCAACTTGTGAGGATGATGATGATGCAATGGCACCATTTGGTTGTGCTACAGCAATTACAGCTTTTACATGTAGTGGAGAGTGGAATGGAATGACAATTGCTGATGCTTGTCCAGAAAGCTGTGACGCCTGTGGTGGAGACTCAGGCCCAGTGTTAGGATGTACTAATTCAGATGCTGACAACTATAATTCTTTTGCTACTGAGGATGATGGTTCATGTATTATTTCTGGATGTATGTGTGATATAGCGATGAATTATAATGCAGCTTCAAATAATGATAACGGAACTTGTGTTATAATGTCTGGTGGCTGTTCAGATCCAAGTGCTCTTAATTATTCTGGAGATGCTTGTGAAGGTGCAACATATGTTGCTGAAGACTGCCAATATCCTTTGCAAGATGTTGATTGGGGCGATGCTCCTGATACTGATTGTAATGCCACCATATTAATACCAGCAGAAGCTGATATTATAATTAATGGTGAATCTCCATCAATAGGTGATTTAATAGGTGTATTTTATACTAATTCTAATGGTAGTTTATCATTAGGTGGGTATGCTGAATGGACAGGAAATGTAACTTCTATTGCTGCTTGGGGGTCTGAAGCTGGTGATGATAATGGTTTTCAGGTTGGAGAAGAATATATTTGGTATATATATGATATATCCACTGAAGAATCAATAGCTGCATTAGAAATTCAAATGAGTTTTGGTGATAATAGC
The DNA here is from genome assembly GCA_002171975.2 of Flavobacteriales bacterium TMED191. Classification (NCBI taxonomy): domain Bacteria; kingdom Pseudomonadati; phylum Bacteroidota; class Flavobacteriia; order Flavobacteriales; species Flavobacteriales bacterium TMED191. Next base: position 5,634 of record NHIO02000008.1, on the reverse strand, counting down.
TATTCTTGTAATGGTCTTTCTGGCCTAGCTTCATTATCTGCTTTTGGTATTATTCCTGGATGCACTGACTCAACAGCATTTAATTATAATGAAAATGCAGAGGAAGATGATGGTTCTTGTTGTTATATTGGAGGCTGTACTGATATAGACGCATTCAATTATGATTCAACAGCATGCTTTGATGATGCTTCATGTATTGCCATAGTGGAAGGCTGTACTGATTCAACAGCATTTAATTATGATTCAAGTGCAAATACAAATAATGAATCTTGTTGTTATATAGCTGGATGTACAGAACCAGAGGCATTCAACTACAATTCAGATGCATGCTTTAACGATAGTTCTTGTATTGAAGTTATAATTGGTTGTATGGAAGAAGGGGCATGTAATTACGATTCAATAGCAAATACACCAGGCGATTGTGATTTTGGAACTTGTGCAGGCTGTACAGTTTCAACTGCTTGTAATTATGATGTTAATGCTACTATTAATGATGGTTCATGTTTAGAGTTTGATGAATGTGGTGTTTGTGGTGGAGAAGGTATTTTAGAAGGTGAATGTGATTGTAGTGGCAATATAGATTTAGGATGTGGATGTGGAGAGGTTGCTCCATCTGGTTGTGATAATATTTGTGGATCAACAGCAGTATTTGATGAATGTGGTGAATGTGGTGGAGATAATAGTACTTGTAGTGGATGTACAGATTCAGAAGCATTTAATTATGATTCAACTGCAATAATAAATGATGGGTCTTGTGAATCTAGCCCTTTTGGAAATGAACCTGATACAGATTGTAATGCAACTATTTTAATTCCTGGAGATGCAAATATTAATATTAATGGTACTCCTCTTTCATCTGGTAGTTGGATTGGCGTATTTTTTACCGATCAAAATGGAGAATTTGCATTTGGTGGTGGAGCACTATGGAATGGAGAAACAACTTCTATAGCTGCATGGGGTTCTGAGGCTAGTGAAGATAATGGATTTCAAACTGGAGAGGAATATGCATGGGCAGTATACGATATAACAACAAGCCAGATCATATCAATGCCATTAGTTGAGTATTCATTTGGTAGTAACTTATATTCATGCAATGGTTTATCAGGGATTTCATTATTATCAAATCAGATTATTTTAGGATGTTTAGATGAGGCTGCTTGTAATTATGATATTAATGCTAATACTGAAGATAATTCATGTATTTACCCACTTGAAATTAGTAGCAATATTTCAAATGTAACATGTTTTGGTGAATCAGATGGTGCAATTAACCTAAATGTATTAGGAGAAACAAGCAATTATACATTAGTATGGTCAAATGGAGAAATATCTGAAAGTATAGATAATTTACTAGCAGGAACTTATTCAGTTACTATAGTTGATGAAAGTGATTGTGATAGTCAAGAATTAGAATTTATAGTATCAGAACCCGAAATATTGTCAGTTTCAGTTTTTGTTAACAACACTTCATGTAATGGAGGTAATGATGGTTCAGCTGAACTAATAGTTTCTGGAGGAAACACCCCCTACTCTACTGAAGATTTATCTTCTTTAGATGCAGGATTATACACAACTATAGTAAGTGATGTTAATGGATGTGAAACTTCAGTAGACTTTATTGTTTCAGAACCAGATTCATTATCTGTTTCTACATCTATAATAGATGTTTCATGTAATGGCGGTAATGATGGTTCAGTTGAAATAATAGTTTCAGGCGGAATAGCTCCTTACACAAATGCTGGTCAATTAGAATCTTGCGATAATATATTAATTTGGGAAACTCCAGATACAGATTGTAATGCCACAATTTTATTACCAGCTGATATCAATACAGTTGTTAATGAATCTAGCTTAACAGAAGGAGATCTTATTGGTGTATTTTACACAAACAATAACGGAATTTTGTCCTGTGGTGGCTATATTGAATGGACGGGTACTGTAACATCTATTGCAGCTTGGGGATCTGAAGCTGGCTTAGACAATGGATTTCAATCAGGAGAAGTGTACACATGGTATATATATGATACTGAAACTGGTAACTCTATTCCAGCGACAACTAATATGAGTTTTGGTGACAATACTTACTCTTGTAATGGTTTATCGGGTATAGACTTAATTAATGGTGCTTGTAGTACAGATTCTGGACTTAGTATATCTGATTTAGAGGCAGGAACCTACTCAACAACAGTATTGGATGCTAATGGATGTGAAACATCAGTTGAATTTACTATATCTGAACCAGATATATTATCTGCATTTGCATCTGTAACAGATGTTTCTTGCAATGGAGGAAGTGATGGTATAGCAGAATTAACAATATCAGGGGGAACAGCTCCTTATACTACTGAGGATTTAAATGGATTATCAGCAGGTAGTTACTCTACAGTAATAGTTGATTCAAATGGGTGTAGTGCTGAAGTTTCATTTAATGTTACTGAACCTGAGCAACTTGAAGCTTCTGTATCAGTAATAGATGTTTCTTGTAATGGAGCAAGTGATGGTTTAGCAGAATTAACAACATCAGGGGGAACAGCTCCTTATATTACTGAAGATTTAAATGAATTATCAGCAGGCAGTTACTCTACTTTTGTGGTTGATTCAAATGGATGTACTGCTGAAGTTTCATTTAATGTTACTGAACCTGAGCTGCTTGAAGCTTCTGTATCAGTATTAGATGTTTCTTGTAATGGAGAAAGTGATGGTTTAGCAGAATTAACAATATCGGGGGGGATAACTCCTTATACTACTGAGGATTTAAATGGATTATCAGCAGGCAGTTACTCTACAGTAATAGTTGATTCAAATGGTTGTGAAACAACAGTTGAATTCACTATATCAGAACCTGATGAATTAATAGCTACTGTTTCAGTAACTGATGTTTCTTGTAATGGTGGCAATGATGGTTCTGCTATCCTATCTATAAATGGTGGTACTGGTGAATATATCTTATTAGAAAGTTCTCAACAAGATGAACCAACAACACATCAAATCAGTGCTGGTATGTTCTATTATAGCCCTTCAAGTATTACAATAAATCAAGGTGATATTGTGACTTGGGTTAATGATATGGGATTTCATGATGTTAATGGTGCTGATAACTCAATTACAAATGAACCATTTAATAATCCTGAGTCCTTTGATTCACCTGCTACAAGTAGTGTTGGTGCGACAATATATACTCACCAGTTTAATATTCCAGGTGTATATAATTATGATTGTTCTGTAGGATCTCATGCTGCTAATGGTATGACAGGGACAATTATTGTTAATGAAGTTGTATATACAACTAATAACTTAAATGATTTAACCGCTGGGGATTATACAACAACAATTATAGATGAAAATGGATGTAGTACTGATGTTTCATTCACTGTATCTCAGCCTGATGAATTAATAGTATCTGCTTTAACAACAGATGTTTCTTGCTTTGGAGAAAATGATGGTTCCGCTATCCTATCTATAAGTGGTGGAACTGGTGAATACACAACTGAAGATTTAAGCAATTTATCTGCTGACGTATATACTACTACAGTAACTGACGAAAACGGATGTACTACTGATGTCTCATTTACTGTGTCTCAGCCTGATGAATTAATAGCTTCTGTTTCAGTAATAGATGTCTTATGTTTTGGAGAAAATGATGGTTCAGCTAACCTAATTATAAGCGGTGGTACTGGTGAATACACAACTGAAGATTTAAGTAATTTATCTGCTGACGTATATACTACTACTGTAACTGATGAAAACGGATGTACTGCTGATGTCTTATTTACTGTATCTCAGCCTGATGAATTAGTAGCTACTGTATCCGTAACAGACGTTTCCTGTTTTGGAGAAAATGATGGTTCCGCTATCCTATCTATAAGTGGTGGTACTGGTGAATATATATCAGAGGATTTAAACAATTTATTTACTGGTACATATACTACAGTAGTAACTGATGCAAATGGGTGTTCTACTGATGTTTCATTTACTGTAGCTCAGCCTGATGAATTAATAACTACTGTATCCGTAACAGATGTTTCTTGTAATGGTCTTAATGATGGTTATGCAGAACTAATAATAACTGGAGGTACAGCCCCTTATACAACTGAAGATTTAAATGGATTCACAGCTGGTAATTACTCTACTATAGTAATTGATTCAAATGGATGTGAAATGTCTGTAGAATTTACTGTATCTGAACCTGACGCTGATCCAATATATGATTGTTTTGGTTTTTGTTTAAATGACATTGATGGAGATTTAGTTTGTGATGAAAATGAAATAATTGGATGTCAAGATGAAGAGGCAGACAACTATAACATAGATGCTACGGATGCTGGAGTATGCGAATACCTAGGTTGTACTGATATATTAGCTGTAAACTATGATTCTTCTGCAAATATTGATGATAATTCATGTGAATATGGACCTTGGGGCCCAATTGAACCAGGACCAGCAAATCATCAAATTGCCATACCAGAATATGCAGATTTAACATTTGACGGTGAAGCACTAACAATTGGAGATTGGATAGGTGTCTTTTATACAGGTCTAAATGGAGAACTTGTATGTGGCGGTTCGGTATTATGGACAGGAATCACAGTAAATATTCCTGCATGGGGAGCTGAACAAGGACAAGATAATGGGTTTCAAACTGGAGAAGAATTTACGTGGATAATTTGGGACAATGAAACTCAAGAAGAGTTAGTTGCAACAGCAACCTACTTGGAAGATGGATCTGTTCCAGATACTGACACATATATTAGTAATGGTCTCAGTGCTATTTTAAGTTTAAATGCTGAAAGTTCAATTACTCAAACTATTCCGCTACCAATTGGTTGGAGTTATTGGTCAACATTTGTTCATCCTGAAAATGCTAATATAGAATCAGTAGTAACAGATGTTGCTGATAATGTAGATATAGTCAAAAGTTGGTCTGGTAATGTATATTGGCCTTTATTCTCAATTAATACAATTGAAAATATTGTTAGAGGAGAAGGTTATCAAATTAAAATGAGCGCTAATGATGAGTTAGTAATTCAAGGTGAATTAACACCATCCAATTACAATATAAGCCTACCAGGAGGATGGTTTTTAATTGGCTATTTGCATCAAACAACATATAATGCTGCAGACATGATGCTTCCAATTGTAGATAGTAATAATTTAAGTATTTTAAAAGATTATCTCGGTAATGTATATTGGCCTTTATTTGGTATTAATACAATTCAAGAAATGACTCCTGGTCAGGGTTATCAAATAAAAAATGAGACAAGTGGAACATTTAGTTATCCTTCAGGTGGTAGATTTGCATCTAGTGATGTTACAATAGTAGAAAAGACTGTATATTATGAAACAGCATCTAACACTGGAAATAATATGACAATAGGTCTTCCAACAACAGCTTGGGAGGTGATGCCAGTTGTTGGTGATGAGATTGCTGCTTACGATGAATCAGGAAGATTGATTGGAAGTACTTCATTCACTGGTGAGAACATCGCTCTTACAGTTTGGGGAGATGACTTAACAACAACTGCTAAAGATGGTTTAGCAATTGAAGAGAAAGTTACATTCAAACTATGGAATTCTGATATGAATACTGAGTCTACACTAGTTGTAACTAAGTGGGATGCAGGAAGTGATGCATAT
>NHIO02000007.1 GCA_002171975.2 Flavobacteriales bacterium TMED191 | reverse complement strand
TTTGATAAAGAATATTTATATGACTGCAAACTATCAAGAAGTTTTAAATACTCATTAACATATGATTTATCTACTCCATTAGATAATAATCTTTGAGAAATATTGTCGGCTGTCAACTCACCTTTCTTCATGTTTAATTTATTCTGTAAATAATAAAATAGAACTTCTATTAAAGAAGTATGAAATTGACCTATTTTTTGTTCTTTTAATAATGTTTTTGAAAACTCAAGCTTATTAGAGACTTCTTTAATTACATCAAGTGGGAAAAGCCCATCTAGAGTAATGATATCAAGTTTAATTAAAATAACAAAAAACACAAATACAAGGGGTAAAATTAAAAGAATAATAAATAATGTTGATTTATGAAATTTATATTTTAAGTTTTGATTTTTATATTTTGTCTTAATAAACTTTATATCATCATTAATTACATCTATCTGTTCTTTTTGAAAGTTTGACTGAAAGGAAGAGTCATCACTAGAGAATTTAGAGCTTGAAACATTTAGATTTATCTCATCTACTCTTAGTGTTACATATTGCTTTTTTTGTGTATCAAAAAATGAAAATTCAACAGGATCGATATAATAGTCACCTTTAAATCTAGGCACAATTAAGTATTCCTCTATTTTTTTTCCAGAAATACCTTTTTGATTTACACGAATTAAATCCTGACTTTTAGGATCATATACTTCTAAATCATTATTCAGAACAATTTGTGGTGTAGTAAGTAAATTCAGATTACCCTTTCCGGAAACAATGATTTTAAGTGATGTAGATTCATTTACATTAATAGAGTCATTTGAAAGTATAACATCCAAATCAAATTGTCCAACTGCACCAGAAAAGTCTTTTGGCTTTCCACTTTCGGGAACATCCAATACATTAATAGAAATACTGTTAGAAACTACATTAAAATCAATATTTTGAGTTGTTGGTAAGCCAAAAAAATCTCTTTTATCAGTCGGTATGCTTGCAACTAAATCAACATCAAGGGGAGGTATGGCTTGTCGACCCTTGGTTTGTGGAATCAAAACAATCTGTTTAATTACAGCTGAATTATAAGGTTGACCATTATATCTAGACTGTTTGGTATTTGTTTTCACGTCTATACTTTCAGTCCAAAAACCATTATATTCTATTTTTTTAGGATTAAGGTTTGCAATATTAAGGTTAAAATAAATTGTATAAGTTAAAACAATTGGTTCTCCAATAAAACAAGTTGTTTTATTGCTCCTAACATCAAGATGTATTTTTTTAGAAGCAATAGCATAGGGAGTATCTGACTGTTTAGATTTAGATGCTTTATTTACTTGAATTGTAATAGGACGTGTTCCAATAGTTTTACCCTTAACCTTAATATTTGCTGGAAGTATAGTAAACACACCGACTTTTTTAGGTCTAAGAACATATTTATAACTTGATTCTTGACTCATAGAACCATTAATAATACGTGTACTACTTGAGCGGCTTGGACCACTTAAAACATAAAAATCCTCAGAAAAACTTGGAGGTGTAAAGCTAGACCCTTTATCATTTAAGACAAAAGTGATTTCAAAAGAATCGTTAAGACCTATTACATTATCACTGAGTGTAACCTCAAATGTTTGAGACATTAAGAATTGAAACAATAATAATGATATAATTAGTATTCTTCTAAACATAATCACCAATCTTTTTCTAATTGTTTCTTTTTATTTGTCAAATTTAACTTTTTCATTTTTTCTTGCACTTTCTTTTCCTCTCTATCAAGAGCTTGAAGTATTCTTTCAATGTCTTCTTTAGATAGTTCTCCATCCTTAAAACCTTGATCAATAGATTGTTCTTTTTTCTGTTGTGAATCAGATTGATTTTGAGAATTAGATTGATTCGATTGATTTTCATCCTGCTGATCACTTTGATCATTATTATCATTCTCATCATCATCACCATCAGTTTGACCTGAATTTTGGTCTTGTTCATGGTCTTGCTCCTGGTCTTGTTCCTGGTCTTGTTCCTGGTCTTGTTCCTGATTCTGTTGTTTATTTAACAAATCTAATGATTTAGATAAATTATATCGAGCTTGTTCATCATCAGGTTTAATACGTAAACAATTTTTATATGAATCAATAGCTTCTTGTAATTTTTGTTGTTGTAAAAAATTATTTCCCAAATTATAATAAGCTTCGGATTTCAATAAACTATCTAAAGAATGACTTATGATATCCTTTAAAATAACTTCTGACTCCTCAAATCTATTTTGTTTAAACAAACTATTTGACAAATTAAACTTACTTTCTTCAAAAGAGGGGTTTTTAGCTAATGCTTTTCTATAATCTACTTCTGATTTGATAAACAAACTATCAAAATAATTTTTATTACCATCTCTAGCATGCTTTCTGTCACTTTGAGAAAAAACAAAGTTGAAACTAAATAATATGATTAAAAGCACAAAATATCTCATCATCTTTTAATTATTTTATCAATAAATTTAATTTTCTTTCTTGTCAAGAAAAAATCAATTATAATAAAGAATAATGCAAAACCCAAAAACCACTGATACTGATCTTCATAATCAGAGTAGAATTTCTCCTCAGAAAAACTTTTATCTAAGGAAGTCATATTATCAAGAACAAACTCAACAGCATCATTGGTTTGCATAGTTTTTATAAAACCTCCTTTTGACATGGAAGCTAATGAAGAAAGCATTTTTGAATTAGATTTTGAAATAATTACATTCTCATTTTTATCTTTTTTATAATTAACGTTTCCGTTATTTCTTATTGGTATTGGCCCACCAGAATCTGTTCCAATATTTATACTACTAATAATGATATTATTAGTAGTCAATGTTTCAATCTCTGAATTATAATTACCTTCATGATCCTCACCATCGGAAATAATAAATAAAATTTTACTTTTTTCTTCTTGATCAAAAAAAGATTCTGCTAACATTAAAGCACTACTTACATCCGTTCCCTGAGAAGGAACAATATCTGTGTCAATAGTTTGAATAAGCAATTTTGCCATAGAATAATCAAAAGATAGTGGCATCAAAGGATATGCTTGACCAGCATAAACAATAATACCCACCCTATCCGAAATCAAATTATCAATAGATTTAGAAACTATTTGTAATGACTTTAATAATCTATTAGGAGCTACATCTTCCACCAACATGCTTTTAGAAACATCTAAAACAAAAACAACATCTACCCCTTCTCTTTTAATTGATTTAATTTTTGTGCCAATTCTAGGCCCGGATAAAGCAATTATTAAAAATAAAATTGCTAGTAATTTAAGTGTAAAATGAATAATATTTAATCCTGAACTATAATTAGGTGCAATTTGCAGAAAAATATTGTGACTAAAAGTTTTCGAAATAATATTTTTTTTCCAAATAAAATAACTACTAAAAAGTATCATTAATGGAATAATTAAAAAAATTAAATACAATAATTGAGGCTGTGTAAAATCCATTAAATAATTCTTTTAAAATATGAGTAATTTAATATTATCTCAATGAAGAAAAACAAAAATGCAAAAACACAAAATAAAAAGTATTTTTCTGTCACGTTATAATATTTTATTTCTTCAATTTCTGTTTTTTGCAACGACTCGATTTCTTTATAAACATTAGCAAGTTCAATTTTATTATCTGCTCTAAAATAAATTCCTCCAGTTGTATCAGCCACAACCCTCAGCATGTCCTCATCAATATTAGCTGGAACATCGACATAAACTGATCTACCGAACATATCCTTTGTAGGATATGGTGCAGTACCATAAGAACCAACTCCAATAGTATATGTTTTAATTTCGCTTTGTCTTGCAATAGAAGCAGCTGTAACTGGATCTATAAATCCAGAATTATTTTCACCATCAGTTAGTAAAATAATAATTTTACTTTCCACCTTACTCTCTTTTAGTCTATTTACACAGTTAGCTAAACCTAACCCAATAGCTGTACCATCATCCATTAAACCAGTCTGCACACTATTCATCATATTAATTACTATGTCATGATCAGTAGTTAAAGGGCATTGTGTAAAACTTTCTCCAGAGTAAATAACAAGTCCTACTCTGTCATTTTTTCGACGCTTTATAAATTCTACAGCTAATTCTTTAGCAGCTTCAAGTCTATTAGGTTTGAAATCTTCAGCTAACATACTACTAGAAACATCCATAGCAATCATAATATCAATACCCTCTTTTTTCAAGGTATCGGTACTTACTTGAGTAGTTTGTGGTCTTGCTAATGCAAAAATTATTAATATAACAACCATTAAACGAAATAAAAATAAAATCGGATACAGTCTAGTTTTAATACTTTTAATATTTTTAACTGGAAGTGGAAAGAGAATTGAAGAGTATATATTCTTATTTCTAAAATAAAACATTAAAAACATCAATGGGATAAATATAAAAAGCCAAAAAAATTGAGGATTTAAAAAAGTCATTTTAATAATTATAAATTTATATCATTAATATTCTCTTCAACTGGTTTAATCTTATTTGCCTTAATAAATAATTTAACAGATTTTAAGAAACTTTCGCTAACTTTCTTTGATGGCAGACCTTTTGCAAATTTAACTAAGTCCCCGACTCTTAAAAAATCATTTAGCCACTCTTCATTTATATTAATATTTCTTAAAAGTAATTTTAAATCATATGTACTAGATTCAAGAGCAGGAATATCAAATCTATGCTCTAAATATCCTCGCAAAATTTCTGATAATCTAGTATAATATAATTGAAATTTATCTTCTTCAAGATATTTTTTTGAACTTAACTCTTTAATTTTGTTTAAATAATAAATATCAACAGGGATTTTTATAACCTCCCTACTCTCTTGTATATTAGAAGTTTTAAATACATATTTATAAGTAAAATAGTATATTAAAAGTATCAATAACAATATCAAAAAAACGTACTTATAACCTAGTAATTCTTTTAATTTAAAAGGAACGTCCTTTGGAGGCTTAATATCAAAAAATTTATTTGCACTATCCAGCTCAACAGGTAAAAATGTAATTGAAATTGGATTTACAGACAAAGTATCTAAATTTTGTTGTGTAATAATTTTTGGAGATAAAATAAAAATACCAGTATCAAATGATGTTAGTAAATAATTTTTATAAAAGAATGTATCAATATCAAACATTTTTTCTAAGCCTGACTCTTTCAACACCTCAAATTCATCAAATAAATTTTCTGCTTGATTTAAATTTATATCAAGAGAATCAATGCTAAAATAATTCATAGTAACATTAAATTGCTCTCCGATTCGCAATAGATTGGTATCAACATCTAACACAATGTTTTGAGAAAAAAGTGAAAGCGATACAAAAAATAATATATATAACTGCTTCATTTATTTTTAAATAACTCTAATAACTTGATAACATATGAATCTGATGTAGAAATATTAACAACTGAAGATCCTGTTTTTAAAAATGAGTCGCGAAAATATTTACATTTTTCATTGTAAAATAATTGTATTGAATCATTAACTAATTTATCAGATGTATCAATCCAATTATAATCTTTATTTTCAGGGTCCCAAAATAGGCCCAAACCTAATGAATGAAGATTTTGTTCCAAATCATCAAATATTCTTATACCACTTAAATCATGTTTTTTAGAAACTAAACTTAAAGATTGAGCAAAATTATCATCAATAAAATCTGACAAAATAAAAACAATAGATTTTTTCTTAATTACATTATTTAAATACTCACAGGCATTAGCAATATTAGTTTTGACACCTTTTGGTTTAAAATTAATTAGTTCTCTGATAATTCTTAAAATATGTTTTTTCCCCTTTTTAGGGGGAATAAACAATTCTATTTCATCAGTAAAAAAAATAACACCTACTTTATCATTATTCTGCATAGCAGAAAAAGCTAATACAGCACAAATTTCAACTAGTAAATCTTTCTTTAAACTATCGAATGAACCAAACAATTGAGAACTTGAAATATCAACCATTAAAACCATAGTCAACTCTCTTTCTTCTTCAAATACTTTAACATAAGGCTCGGAAAGTTTGGCTGTAACATTCCAATCAATATCACGTACATCATCTCCAGGAACATATTTACGAACCTCACTAAAAACCATACCCTTCCCTTTAAAAGCACTGTGATATTGTCCTGTAAAAAAATTATTAGTTAACTTCTTAGTTTTAATTTCAATCTTACGGACTTTTTTTAAAAGATCTACTGTTTCCATTTATGGGACTTCAATTGTATTTAAAATTTTATCAATTATATCTTCTGAAGTAATATTTTCGGCTTCAGCCTCATAAGTCAACCCAATTCTATGTCTTAATACATCATGACATACACTTCTTACATCTTCCGGGGTCACATACCCTCTTCTTTTAATAAAAGCATGTACTCTAGCAGCTTTAGCTAAATTAATACTACCTCTAGGTGAAGCACCAAAATTAATTAGATTTTTAATCTCTTTTAAATTATAATCCTGGGGGGATCTAGTGGCAAAAACTATATCAATAATATAATTTTCAATCTTTTGATCCATATATATATCATTAATTAAAGTTCTTGCACTTAATATCTTTTTAACAGAAACGACAGGTTTAATTTTGTGTTGAGTATTATTGATGTTATTTCTAAGGATGATTTTCTCATCTTCCTTGTTAGGGTAATTTATAATCGTTTTCAACATAAATCTATCTGTCTGAGCTTCAGGTAAAGGATATGTTCCCTCTTGCTCAACAGGATTCTGTGTTGCTAAAACCAAAAATGGTTCATCTAAAAAGTATGTTTGATCACCTATAGTTACTTGTTTTTCCTGCATAGCTTCTAGTAGAGCACTTTGTACTTTTGCAGGTGCTCTATTAATTTCGTCAGCTAAAATAAAATTTGAAAAAATTGGTCCTTTTTTAATACTAAAATCCCCGTCTTTAATATTATAAACTAATGTTCCTATAACATCAGATGGTAACAAATCAGGAGTAAACTGAATTCTATTAAAATCTCCTTTTATTGCTTGTGACAAAGTTTTGATTGCTAAAGTCTTAGCTAATCCAGGCACACCTTCTAATAAAACATGACCTGAACCTAAAAGACCTATTAATAAACGTTCTATCATTGGCTGCTGACCCACTATAACCTTGTTTATTTCTGAGAACAGATCATCCACAAATGCACTTTCTTGTGAAATCTTTTGATCAATTATTTCTATATCTTTTTGTATCATTTCTATTTAATTATTTATTAAAATTTAAATCAATTCAAAACTATTAAATAATGTTTTTCCTAACAATAATAACAACAAAAAATATTCATTATTATTATAATAAGAGGTGTAATTTTTTTGCATTATCTAGATCCATTTTAACCAATGGTAATCGAACTTGACTAGAATTACAAATATTCTTAAAAAATAAAGCTTCTTTAATACCTGCAGGATTACCATCAATATAGAATAAATCAACACTTTTTAATAGCTCATAATGTTTATTTTTAGCAGTATTGTATTTTGATTGAAGACAAGAGTTTACCATTGTAGTAAAAAGCTTTGGAAATGCCATAGCCTGAACAGATATCACACCAACACCTCCTAATGACATAATTGGATAAGTCATTTTATCATCTCCTGAAATAATCATGAAATCATCTGGGCATCTTGACACTAATTCCATACAATTATTAATATCTCCTGATGCCTCTTTGATCCCAATTATATTTTTATGTTTTAGAGCTAGTTTTTCTACGGTGTCAGGCTCTATATTAATTGCTGTTCTACTAGGAACATTATAAATGATAATGTCAACTGGCGAATTTTTAGCAATAATATCATAGTGATTAAATATACCTGTTTGATTAGGTTTATTGTAATAAGGTGAAACAGACAAAATAGCCTCAACCCCATCAAAATTCATATTATGAATTCTATTGACTAATTGAGTAGTATTATTACTTCCTAAACCAAATACAAGAGGCAATCTATTATTAACAATTTTTTTTACAAAACTTAATATTTCATTTTGCTCATCATAGTTTAATGTAGCAGATTCAGCAGTAGTTCCCATAACCACCAAATAATTAATTTCTTTTTCTATTAAATGCTCGATTAATCTCTCTAATGATTGATAGTCGATTGTATAGTCTTCTTTAAAAGGTGTAATTAAAGCAACACCAGTTCCTAATAGTTTATTGTTTCTCATTATTTTTATTTATTAATTCTAGATAATAAGTTAATTGTTCAATCATATAATTGATAGATTTAATTTTTAATTTAAATGATAAATCATATTTCAAAAACTCATGTTTTCTGAAGACACCTATTTTAAATTTGGCATTACTTTTAAATGATAAATACTTTGTAGCAAAACTATTATCTAAAGACAAATTGATTAAAATATCATATGGCTTGATTAAAAAATCATTTGTTTTTTTTGATTTTGGAACACCAAATAAACTAACATCTTTTAAATTAAAATAATTAATATGCAAAGTAGACAAGTGATGTGAACCCATCTTATTATCCTTAACAAAACCTAATATCTCTACATCAATATTCTTCTTAAGAAAATAATTTAATAATAATTTTATTTGACTAACTGCATCTACAGATTTAGCATCGAATAATATTCCAATTCTTTTTGCTTTAGACAAAGTAACCAAATCCGCTTGCCTGGCATTAGTACTTATGTCCTTAGACAAGATATAATTAGCCATTTTTAATTTTATACTAGATAACATATATAACTATTTTATCATTTTTAATAACTCAGATTCTGAAATCATAGTAATATTTAAATCAATTGCTTTTTCATACTTTTTAGGACCAAAATTTTCGCCAGTGACTAAAAAGTTAGTGTTTTTTGACAATGAACTTGAGATAAAACCACCATTTTTTTCAATAAGCAGTTTTAAATTTTTCCTTGATAACTGGAAGGTTCCAGTTATTACGAAATTGAGGTTCAATAATAAATTAGATTCATTTTGGGTTTCTAAAATTTTAAATTTAAGACCATAACTAATTAATTCGTCAATCATTATTCTGTTTTTATAAGATTGAAAAAACAAAATTAAACTATCAGCAATTTTTTCACCAATTTCATCAATTTCTAATAATTTTTCTTTTTTAGCTAGCAACAAATTATGAATAGTTTTAAATGAGTTGACAAGTTTTTTAGAAACTGTTTTCCCAACATGTCTAATTCCAAGACCAAAGAGTACTTTCTCAAATGATTCTAATTTCGATTTTTCAATCGAATCAATTATGTTTTGAGCTTTTTTAAAAGAATTTGACTCAACACCAAAGCCCTTTAAATTAGAAAAATCATCCAATTTTAATTTATATAGATCTTGAATACAATTTATTATTTTCTCATTAAATAAAAGCTCAATTGTTTTTGTTCCTAGAGAAGATATATTCATAGCATCTCTAGAAATAAAATGTTCGATTTGATTTATTTTTTGCGGCATGCAATTATCAGAATTAAAACAATAATGATTTGCTTCATTTATTGGTTTTACTAATTTACTATTACATGATGGACAATGTGAAATAAATTCAATTGACTGACACAATAAATCTCTTTTACTTTTGTCTACAGCAACAACTTTTGGTATAACATCACCACCTTTTTCTATAATAACTCTATCACCAATCTTTAAGTCTAAATTATTTATAAAAGACTCATTATGTAAACTTGCTCTTTTAATAATACTTCCAGCAACAGCAACTGGTTTAAAATAAGCAACTGGAGTTATAGAGCCAGTTCTTCCGATTTGGAATTTTACGTCTTCTAAGATGGTATAGGCTTGATAAGCTTTAAACTTAAAAGATATTGCCCACCTGGGAGATTTTGCTGTATGACCTAAAATCTTTTGATCATTTAAATTATTTACTTTAATAACAATACCGTCTATTTCAAAAGGTAAAGAATTTCTAACTAATTCGGTTTGATGTACAAAATTTAGTACTTCAGAAATATTATTTGCTAAAATAAATTTTTCAGGAATTTGAAAACCCCAATTTTTAGATGCTCTTAAATTTTCTATATGACTAATAAATGGTAATTTTTCTGCATGAATAGAATAAAAAATACACGTTAAATTTCTTTTTGCGACCTTAGAACTGTCTAGTAACTTTAAGCTTCCGGAAGCAAAATTTCGCGGATTAGAAAATGGATCAAGTTTTTTAATATCTGAATTATACTTTTTTTCAACTTTAATTCGACCATCTTGACTTATTGGAGATTGAATTTCATTATTGAATAATTTTGTTAGTTTCTCTTTTTGTCTCAATCTGTTTAAATTAATTGCTTCAAATTGTTTCTTTTTAATAAAAATTTCACCTCTCATTTCTAGTAATTCAGGAAACTCCCCAAATAACTTCAATGGAATTGATTTTATAGTTTTAATATTTTCTGTCACATCATCACCAAAAACACCATCTCCTCTTGTGATGGCTTGAAATAATTTACCATTTTTATAAATTACTGAGATTGCTACGCCATCATATTTTAATTCACAACTATATTTTAGATTGTCCTTGGATAATAATTTTTTATTCTTTTGATCAAATTTATTTAAATCAGAATTTGTATATGTGTTATCTAAAGATAGCATTGGAAATGAATGCTTGACAGATTTAAAAGTTGAAACTGTATTACCTCCAACTCTTTTAGTTGGAGATAATGGGTCACTAAAATTAGGATATCTATTTTCTAAAGTTGCTAACTCTGACATAAGTCTATCAAATTCAATATCTGATATCCTCGGTTTATCTAGAATATAGTATAGATAATTATGATGATTTAGCTCATTTCTTAGATATTCTATTCTTTCTTTTATAGACATGTCTAATTTATTATTTTAAGATACAATTATAAATCTTTTTTTACCAAAAAAATCTTTACGAGTTTCAATATTTTTATAATTGAATTCTCTAAATAAGGAAATCAAACATTTATGTAAAATAGGATTTATTTCAAAGAACATTATTCCAGAATCTTTTATTTTTTTTTTAGCAAATTGACATATAGCTTTATAAAAAATCAAAGGATTATCTTCAGGTACAAAAATAGCAGATTTAGGTTCAGCATGAATATTTGAAGATGGTAAAACCTCAGATTTTAAAACATATGGGGGATTACTTACAATAAAATCAAAATTTGGTAACAAATCAAAGTCATCACAATTCAATATGTCTAATAATCGGAAATTAATGCTAACATTATGTTTATTGGCATTAATTTTTGCTCTTCGTATCGCATTTTGAGAAAAATCAACGCTATATAATACTGTATCTAGATTTTTCTTTAATAGAATAGGAATACATCCTGAGCCTGTTCCTATATCGATGCCAATAAGATTTTTACTTGTTAATTTAGATATTACAATATCAACTAGCTCTTCTGTTTCAACCCTTGGGATTAAAACATGAGAATCAACTGAAATTTTTAAATCTTTAAAATATGAGTATCCAAAAAAATATTGAATTGGTCTATTTTTTAATAAATGAGAGATTAACTTTTCTATTTTCAACTCATCTCTTTTTTTTACATAATTAATTTGATTAATAATAAAATCGATTTGTGAAATTCCTAAAATTTCATTTAATACCCAGTTGTCCCATATTGATTTAATTTCGCTTATAGACATTATGTCACTCAAGGATTTTATAAAATTTGATTTAACTAAGTGAATATTAGACATTATTATTGAGATAAAAAATTTATTTTTGAAATGTGAAAATACATGAAAAATTTATGAAAAAATGCTTAATACTAGCAAAACTAGGTTTAGGCAAAACCAAATCAAATCCCTTAGTTGGATGTGTAATTGTAAATAATGGTATAATAGTATCCGAAGGTTTTCATAAAAAGTATGGTGGTCCTCATGCAGAAGTTAATGCAATTAATAATGTTAAAGACAAGCAAATTTTATCTCAATGCACATTATATGTTAATTTAGAACCATGTTCTCACTATGGAAAAACACCACCATGTGTTAATTTAATTAAAAAACATAAAATTCAACATGTTGTCATAGGAACTATCGATCCTTTTAAGCGTGTAAATGGAGAGGGTATAAAAAAATTACTTTCATCTTCAAAAGTGACAATAAATATTCTCAAAAAAGAATGTATAAAGATTAACTTAAAATATTTTACTAACCTATTATTTAAAAGACCTTATATAATTTTAAAATGGGCTGAGTCAAATGACAAATTCATTAATAACACAACAAAAGGAATTAAAAAAATAAGTTCAAAAACAAGTACTATTTTATGTCACAAATTACGTAGTCAGGTTGATGGTATTATGGTGGGGACAAATACAGTTATTTGTGACAACCCTCAATTAACCACTAGAATGGTTAAAGGAGAAAATCCCACAAGAATAACAATCGATATAAAAAACCGATTTAATGCTCAGAACTATAACATACTAAATGATGCTGCAAAAACAATTGTATTTCATACTGGAAAAACTAAGACAATAAAAAAAACTCATTATATAAACGTAAAAGAATTATATAATAAATATAATAACCAAGAAGTTTTAAAACCGATTATGGAAATACTAAAAAATAATGGTTACAATTCAATTTTAATTGAGGGAGGAAGGCAATTATTGCAAAATTTTATTAATGCTAATTTATGGGATGAAATTATAATATTTAAAAACACTCAAATGATAATCAAAGAAGGAATTAAAGCCCCAACAATTAAAATGGAAAATTATTATCAGGAAAAAATTGAATACGATGTGTTAAAAAAAATGAATAATGAAAAAAAGATTAAACTAATAGAACAATCATTCTAATGATGGCCTTTAATTTAATACTAAAAAAACTTAAAAACAATAGCTAAAAAATTTTTTTTTAAACTTTTTTCTTCACACATTTACGACATGTTTTTGATGATTGTGCAAAAGCGCATTATAAGCCCTAGTAGCCAACAGTTTTTTAAAAATAAAAATAGTTAATTTAGAATGGAACTAACCCCTGTGCAAGTCTGGAATAATTGTCTAGATTTTATAAAAGATAATATCAATACACAAAGCTACAAAACGTGGTTTCAGCCTATTCGTCCAATTAAATTAAAACATTCTATTCTAACTGTTGAAGTTCCAAGTAAATTTTTTTATGAATGGCTAGAAGAAAATTATATTGATCTTATTAAAGCTGCTATAAAAAAAGAATTAGGAAAAAATGGTAAATTGATTTATAATGTCATAGTTAAAAACAATGATAAAAATCCATATTCTGTTTCAATTCCAAGTGTAAATAAAAAAATCAACACTAATCCTTCTCAAACTATTCCAGTTGGTGCATTAGATAAAAAATTTAAAAATCCTTTTATTATTCCAGGATTAAAAAAAGTTCAAATTAACTCTCAATTAAATATTAATTATTCATTTGAGAATTTTATTGAAGGATCATGTAATAGACTTGCGAGATCTGCAGGTTTTGCTGTATCACAAAAACCTGCAGGAACATCATTTAATCCATTATTAATTTATGGAGGCGTTGGATTAGGAAAAACCCATTTAGCTCATGCAATTGGTATTAAAGTAAAAGAACTTCATCCAGAAAAAACCGTCCTATATGTATCTGCAGAAAAATTTACACAACAATTTATAGAATCCATAAGAAATAATACAACAAATGATTTTTCACATTTTTACCAAATGGTTGATGTCTTAATTATTGATGATGTTCAATTTTTTTCTTCTAAAGAAAAAACTCAAGACATATTCTTTCACATATTTAACCATCTTCATCAAAACAATAAACAAATCATTCTCACCTCTGACAGACCGCCAGTAGACTTAACTGGAATGGAGCAAAGATTATTATCAAGATTTAAATGGGGATTATCTGCAGATTTACAGCAACCAGATCTTGAAACCAGAATTGCAATTCTAAAAAAGAAGATTCTTAATGATGGAATCGAGATCAACAACGATGTATTAGAATATTTGGCATATAGCATTTCCACTAACATAAGAGAATTAGAAGGTGCATTAATTTCATTGTTAGCACAAGCATCCCTAAATAAAAAAGAAATATCCGTTGCATTAGCGCGAGAAATGATAGACAGATTTGTTAAAAACACGACCCGAGAAGTATCGATTGATTATATTCAAAAGGTTGTATGTGATTACTTTGATCTATCAATTGACACACTTAAATCTAAAACAAGAAAGAGGAATATTGTTCAAGCTAGACAATTGGCAATGTATTTCTCTAAACAATTAACAAAGTCCTCCTTAGCAAATATAGGTGCTAGATGCGGTGGAAAAGATCATGCTACAGTACTACACGCTTGCAAGACAGTTAATAATTTAGTGGACACTGACAAAGATTTTAGACAATATGTACAAGAGTTAGAGAAAAAATTTACTCTTCCTTAATTTTACAACATATAAACTGAAAACAATTAATAAAAAAAGGCTCTAATTAGAGCCTTTTTTTATGGATTTAAATTTGCCAAGCTATTTATTATCTTTTACTTCTTCAAAATCAACGTCTGTCACATCATCTGAGTTGCTAGAATCATTAGTATTTGTTGATGTTTTTTCACTCTCTCCATTTGGAGAAGCTTGTGCTTGTGCTTGTTGCATTTCATTTGAAGCAGATTGCCAACATTTATTCAAATTTTCAAGAGCTGCATCAATACCGTCCATATTATTTTCACTTTTTGCCTTTTTAAGACTATCTGAAGCATCTTGAATAGCTGACCTTTTATCATCTGGTAATTTGTCACCAAATTCTTTTAATTGCTTTTCTGTTTGAAAAACCATAGCGTCTGCTTGATTTAACTTATCGGCTAATTCCTTCTTTTTCTTATCACTATCAGCATTAGCTTCTGCTTCTTTTTTCATTTTTTCAATTTCATCTTGACTTAAACCAGAAGATGCTTCAATTTTAATATTTTGTTCTTTGCCTGTGTTTTTGTCTTTTGCTGCAACATTTAAAATACCATTAGCATCAATATCAAAGGTTACTTCAATTTGCGGAACACCTCTAGGAGCAGGAGGAATATCAGCTAATTGAAATCTACCTATTTCTTTATTATCTGGATACATCGGTCTTTCACCCTGAGCAATACGAATATCAACAGCGGGTTGATTATCAGCAGCAGTTGAAAAGGTTTCAGATTTTTTAGTTGGAATAGTAGTATTTGCTTCAATAAGCTTAGTAAATACATTACCCATGGTCTCTATACCTAAAGATAGAGGAGTTACATCTAATAATAAAACATCTTTAACATCACCTGCTAACACTCCACCTTGAATTGCTGCACCAATAGCAACTACTTCATCTGGATTGACACCTTTTGAAGGCTCTTTACCAAAAAATTCTTTTACAACTTTTTGGATAGCTGGTATTCTTGTAGAACCACCAACTAGAATCACGTCATCAATATCAGAAGGATTTAATCCTGCATCTGAAACAGCTTTTTTACAAGGATCTAGTGACCTTTGAATTAAATCATCAGAAAGTTGTTCAAAATTTGCTCTCGTAAGAGTTTTAACAAGATGCTTAGGGCCAGATGATGTTGCTGTTACATAAGGTAAATTTATTTCCGTCTGAGTTCCAGATGATAATTCTATTTTTGCTTTTTCTGCAGCTTCTTTAAGTCTTTGTAATGCAGATGGATCTTCTCTTAAGTCAATTGATTCTTGAGCTTTAAATTCATCAGCTAACCAATTAATAATTGCTAAATCAAAATCATCACCTCCTAAGTGAGTATCACCGTTTGTTGATTTAACTTCGAAAACGCCATCTCCTAGTTCTAAGATAGAAATATCAAAAGTTCCACCACCTAGGTCAAAAACTGCTATCTTTAAATCTGAAGTTTTTTTATCTAAACCATAAGCTAAAGCAGCAGCAGTAGGTTCATTAATAATTCTTTTAACTTTTAATCCTGCAATTTCTCCTGCTTCTTTTGTAGCTTGTCTTTGCGCATCATTAAAATATGCAGGCACAGTAATCACTGCTTCACTGACTTGTGCACCCAAATGATCTTCAGCAGTTTTTTTCATTTTTTGTAGTATAATAGCAGAAAGCTCTTGAGGTGTATAATCCCTGTCCTCAACACGAACTCTTGCAGTATTATTATCTCCTTTAACTACTTTATAAGGAACTGTTTTTAATAAATTTTTAACATTATTAAATTTTTCACCCATAAATCTTTTGATAGAATATATTGTCTTTTCAGGGTTTGTTATAGCTTGTCTTTTTGCAGGATCACCCACTTTTCGCTCACCACCCTCAACAAAAGCAATAACAGATGGAGTAGTTCTTTTTCCCTCACTATTTTGAATAACAACTGGTTCATTACCTTCCATAACAGAAACGCAGGAATTAGTTGTTCCTAAATCTATACCGATTATTTTACTCATAATTATTTTTTTTAGTTATTAATCAAAACAAGTCAAAGACTATACCAAACAATGTTTATATGCAGAATGTCATGATATTTAAATAAAAGTGTGACAAAAAAACTGACACCCATGCCATATTGACAGTTTTATTGAGTTAATCATCAACACAATCGTCTCCAAAATTAAGATAAAAGCCATTTGAATCTAAAAGACCAATGCCATTTGTATTATAGCATGAAAAATTTAAAGCTTTAGTAATCGGATCTGATGAAATCAAATCAATTGTTGCATTGTCAAGTCTAAGACTATCTAAATGCAAAACACTTCTTGAAGACCAATGGCCAATACCATTTGTAATATTATTGTAGTCAGGCCTCTCTTGATTAAATCCATAATTAGGAGCGTTTGCATTAATATAAGTATACAATTCCGTATTTACTGCGGTCACATGTAAATCAATAGCTTGATGATATGTTCCAATATTGATTCCACCACCAGTACCTTGATTATAGGTTCCTGCGGGATATCTGTAAACATCATTTCCTTTAATTTGTGTAGCTAAGAACTCTAAAAATTCAAGTGGGGATACTAATGTTTGAATATCTGAACTTTGACCCAATAATTGTTGCTCCGATGCAGTTAAATCACCTAAATTTAATTCAACACTTTTCAATTCAGCACCAGTCATATCAATAACTCCATCATTAATATCTAAAAGATAATCATCAAAAGATTGTTCAAAATAATTAAATATTAATGTAATAGAATACATCTTCCCGTTTTTAGACGGATTAATCTTAATGGTTTCAGAAAATCCAGAACCAAATCGTAAAACAGAGTTAATTATAGCTGGCGTAGGTCTTACCATGTCAATAGGTTCAACAATATTAGTTACAGAGTATGCTGTATCATTAGTATTCGTGTTAACAACATTAATCTTGAAGCTATGTCTTAAATCATCGGTAGGAATCAAATCCCTAGCTACATAAGGAAATTTATATAGATAATGATTTTCAGAATGAAATAAACCTTCATTTTTACTTAAAGCAATATCTTCTAAATTATCATTTGTAATTAAATCAAGATGAAAAGGCCCATTAACCTCACCAGTTTGAGCATCTATAACATCAACCCAAACATCAAGTTCTGATGGGTTATAGTAGATAGAGTCATAAATGTTTAAATAGTTATTAGCAGATTTTAAACCTAAAAAACCTTTCTGTATACGAACATAATGATTTTCATTTGCACCTAACTCCGAGTTAGGTTCGTCAGTTCCCGGATTTAATATTCCGTATATTACAGGTATATCTTTCCATTCGTCATTAATATCCAATGAGTTATCACAACTAAAGAAAACAAAGGCTAGGAAAATGCAAAATATTTTTTTCATAGAGCAAATATATAATTTTTGTAGATTTGAATTAAATAAAGTCATTTATGAATTTTTTAAAAGTATTTCTCTTTTTAATATCTACAATAAATATTACTCTATGTCAGAGTCATAAAATAGATGATATCTATTCACAAAATTTATTAAGAGAAGATTTTAATCTTGAAAATAAAATATTTCCCACAGAACAAAATGAGAATCAATTTGCTGTTATACTAAAAAAAGAAGGACAGTACTTTATTGGTGCAAAAGAATCTAGTTTTAATATAATTCTTAACTGGGAAAATGATATAATAGATTATGAAATCAAAACTGCAATCACATTATCTCCGGAAGAAAAAATCAACTTATTTAACAATGAAAAAACTCAAGAATTTGGCATAATAATCCAATATAATCCTAACACCCAGGAAGGATTAATACTTGAAACTAATAGTGCTAAAAAATATAGATTAATCTATATGAAAAATGGATATGACAAAAATTTAACTTTTAGCAGTAGTAATGATAATGGATGGGTAAAATCAAATAATTTAAGGAAAAATGAAAAAAATGAATTTTTAATTAAATCTAAAGAAGGGAATTATGAATTTTTTATCAATGGTCAATTTGAATTCACTATTAATCTTAATAAAAAAAATATTAATCTACTATCTTCTGGAAGATACGGTTTTAACATAGGCACTCAAACAAAAGCCAAAATTGATTATGTATATATCTCAACAATTGAAAATTATAATGGAATCAATAAGCAAATTAAATTAACAAATGAGGAATCAAAAAAATTGATTTTTGAAAATGAGAGACTTGAAAAAAAATTAAAATCAAATGAAAGTATCAAAATTAACAAATTAAATAATGTCATTCAATTACTAGAGCTTGAACTAAAAAATATAAAAATCCTGAATGATTCTTTAAAAATAGAGAATAGTAAATTTGAACCCTTTAAGGATATTATGACTGAAAATACTGATTTTTTATACACATTGAGTAAAAATTTAAAAGACGAAATTCAAAAAAACAGATTACTTAAGTCTGAAAAAAATATGCTTCTTGATTCTATTCAAACACTTATTGATAATCAAGAGGTATTTAAATTAGAATATCTAAACACACTAATAAATATTGAACAAGAAGATACTATTGATTAAATGAAAACAAAAAAATACACAAAAATAACAACACATTCTCTTCAAGAAATGAAAAGAAATGGCGAAAAGATTGCTATGCTAACCGCATATGACTACTCATTTGCAAAACTTTTAGATAGTGCAGATATAGATATAATACTAGTAGGTGATTCTGCATCAAACGTAATGGCTGGTCATGAGACTACACTTCCAATCACATTAGACGAGATGATATATCATGCAAAATCTGTTATAAAGGGAATTAATAGATGCTTAGTTGTAGTTGACTTACCATTTGGATCGTACCAAGGTAATTCTAAAAAAGCTCTAGAATCATCAATCAGAATTATGAAAGAATCTGGTGCACATGCTGTTAAATTGGAAGGTGGTACAGAAATTGAAGATTCTATTAAAAGAATTATTGACTCTGGAGTCCCTGTTATGGGTCACTTAGGTCTAACACCTCAATCAATTTATAAATTTGGAACATACACAGTAAGAGCAAAAGAAGCAGAAGAAATTAAAAAACTTAAATCTGATGTAATTAAACTAGAGAAAGCTGGATGTTTTGCTGTAGTATTAGAAAAGATACCTGCTAAATTAGCTGCGGAAATTACAAAATCTGTAACAATCCCAATTATTGGAATTGGTGCAGGGTCTAAAGTAGACGGACAAGTTCTAGTAATGCATGATATGCTAGGCATGAATATGACGTTTAATCCAAGATTTTTAAGAAGATACAGCAACTTATCTGAAATTGTTAATAATGCAGTATCTAACTACATAAGTGATGTTAAAAATAATTCATTTCCAAATAATAATGAGCAGTACGAATAAATTATGAAAGACTGGATTCTTTATGAAGATAATCATATAATAATAGTTAACAAACCTTCAAAATTACCTGTTCAAGGAGATAAAACAGGGGATAATACACTATTAGATATTGGGAAAGAGTATATAAAAAAAACATACAATAAATTAGGTAACGTATATTTAGGTCTTCCTCACAGAATTGACAGACCAGTAAGTGGAATAGTAATACTATCTAAAACAAGTAAATCTCTATCAAGAATGACAAGATTATTTAGAGAAAAGAATATAAAAAAAACATACTGGGCAATTGTTAAAAATAAAATAAACCAAAATTCTGGTGAATTGATTCATTTTCTAAAAAAAAATAGAAAACTAAATAAATCATTTGTTGGACAAGAAGAGCAAAAAGGATTTTTAAAATCTCAATTAAAATATAAACTATTAAAAAAACTAAATAATTACTTTCTTTATGAAATTGAATTAATCACAGGCAGACACCATCAGATAAGAGTACAATTATCTGCAATCGGATCGCCAATAAAAGGAGATATAAAATACAACGCAAAAGGAACTAATAAAGATGCCAGTATTAATCTTCATTCAAGAAATATTAAATTTATCCATCCAATCAAAAAAACAGAAATTTCCATTACTGCACCTACTCCAAATGATCCAATTTGGAAATCATGTTAAAGGGATCTAAAAAATTATTTTGAATTAACAAAACCAATTAATAAATTTGACTCTCATGAATATATCAAAAATATTATTTTCTGGAGAACAGTCATATATATTAAATAAAACATTTGTTAAAGATTTTGGTTTAGATACAACAATTGTTCTATATGAGCTACAACAAACGGATAATAAAAAATCAGTAAAAGTAATACAGAAAGAATATTATTTAAATCAACTCAAAGAAATTTCTGATAACACCACCATTTCTATAAAAAAAATTAAAATAGCAATTAACAAATTGTACCGATTAAAGTTTATTGACGTAATAATTAAAAAAGAAACCCAAGAAATGGTTTATGTGAAAATTCTTCATAATAATATTGCAAATATTATTTTTGACAACTTCTCACGAAAAACCAATAAACAAATCAAACAAAAAACAAATAATTTAACTAAGTCTAAAAAGAAATTCATAAAACCAACAAAAATATTAATTAAGAATTATTTTAGTGAATTAGGTGATAATAATAATAATTGTGAGATGTTTTATGACTATTATGAGTCAAATGGATGGAAGGTTGGAAGAAATTCCATGAAATGCTGGAAAAGTGCTGCTAGAAATTGGCATAAAAGATCTCAAAAAAATAAAATATCATTTCCTGCTTATTACGACAAAAATCTAGAAAACAGCCTTAGAAATGACCAGCTAACATTATCACAATATCATTTACATTTACAAAAAAATGGATGGACTAAATCGTATTCACCCACAGCAGGTACTACTTGGAAAAAAAAATAAATTATTATGACATGGTTTGAAAACTGGTTTGACTCAAAATATTATCACATTTTATATAGTAACAGGGACAACAAAGAGGCTAACTTATTTATACAAAACATATTGAAGATAATAAAACCTAATAACAACTGTCACTTCCTAGATCTTGGTTGTGGCAGTGGACGTCATGCAATTAATTTAAATAAAAAAGGATTTTATTTGGATGGTATTGACCTGTCTGAAAAAAGCTTACAAAAAGCAATTCCTTATGAAAATGATAAATTAAAATTTTATCATATGGATATGCGAAATATTAATTTTAAAAACCAATATGATGTAATTCTAAATTTATTTACAAGCTTTGGATATTTTAATAATGACAAAGAACATCAATTAGTATTTAAAAATATATTTAATGCATTAAAAGTTAATGGTTATTTTATAATTGATTTTTTTAATGCAAGTAAAATTGTAAACAATCAAAAAAATAATTTATTTGAAACAAAAGTTATAAATAATATTTTATTCGAAATTGAAAAAAAACATGACTCAGAATTTGTTTATAAAAAAATAAAAATAACTGATGGAAATAAAACATTTCAGTTCAATGAAAAGGTCAAGCTAATTACTAAAGAGAAATTTCTCAACTACTTTCGAAATTTAAACATTAACCTAAAATTTGAATATGGAGATTATCATTTAAGCAAGTACAATTTAAATTCATCAGATAGATTAATATTAATCTTTCAAAAAAATGCTTAAATTATCTTAAATTAGAAATATGAATAAAATATTAAACTTAATGGGTCTGGAGTCACAAGGTATAATTCTAGAAAATACTTATGAAGCATGGATTTGGTGTATTTCTATTATTTTAATTACAATTTTAACAAGACGTTTTTTAGCAACATTTTTGATAAACCTACTATTTAAGTTAATCAATCAAAAAAAGAATCTTACAAATAAATTTCAATTAAGATTAACACAACCAATAAAACATTTAATACTAATTGTTGGATTGGTATTTTCATTTGAAGATATTTTCTTTCCTAAAACATTAAATTTTGAAATTTATGGACTTACAATAGATGTAATGCTTAAAAAAGTATTTTCACTAATATGTATAATAATAATAATCCGATTCTGTAATAGAATTGTCGATTATTTTGGAGAAATACTAAAGAAAAAAACAGAAAAAACAGAATCTAAATTAGATGACCAACTAATTCCATTTGCTACTGATTCCTTAAAAATCATAATAATAATACTAGGAGGATTCCTTATTATTGGAAATATTTTCAATGTAAATATTACTGCACTTGCTGCAGGGCTTGGAGTTGGAGGTATAGCTATCGCTATGGCTTCAAAAGAGAGTTTAGAAAATCTATTTGGATCATTCACAATCTTTCTTGACCAACCTTTTACTGTTGGTGATGTTGTAAGCGTTGGTCAAATTACAGGGGTGGTTGAAAAAGTAGGTTTTAGAAGCACTAGAATTCGGACATTTGACAAAAGCCTAGTTACTGTGCCTAATAAGAAAATGATTGATGTAGAATTAGACAATCTTGGTTTAAGGCCTGTTAGAAGATCAAAATTTAATTTAGGTCTAACATATAATACAACTCCTGAACAAATAAAAAACATTGTTCAAGAAATTCAAAAAATGATCGACGATCATAAAATGACAAACAATGAAGGAAGAGTGCGTTTTATGGAATTTGGAGCAAGTTCCTTAGATATTATGGTTCTATTTTATGTTAACTCTTCAAATTGGGATGACTTCATCAATACAAAAGAAGATATTAATTATAAAATTATGGAAATTATCAAAAAAAATCAAAGCGATTTTGCTTTTCCATCAAGTAGTATTTATATACACAGAGATGAAAATAAACAAAAAACATAATTTCATAACAAAACTTATATCTAGTGAATTAACATATAGTATAAGACAGCATGTATTATGGCCACACATAAAGAATAATCAATTTGCGCTAGATATAGACAAACAAAAAGACACATTTCATCTTGGAGTATTTACAAATTCTAATTTAATTTGCATCGGAACTTTTGTAAAGGAGAATAATGATAAAATTAAAATCACAAATCAATACAGATTACGTGCCATGGCAACCAATTCATTATATCAAAAAAAAGGTGCAGGCAAACTATTACTATTAGAAGGTATCCAATTATTGAAAAAAAAAAAAATAAATCTATTGTGGTGCTCATCTAGATTACATGCTATTCCTTTTTATAAAAGTTTAAATATGAAGACTTTAGATACAGTTTATCATATTGAAAATATTGGACCACATAAAACAATGTATCTATATTTAAATAAATAATTATGATTAAAAAAATCTCTACAAACATAGATGGGCTGTATGTATTGGAAAATATCTCTCATAGTGACAACAGAGGTCTATTTAGAGAATTATGGAACAAAAATAACATGCAGAAACTAGAACTAAATAATTCTTTTGATCAGGATAATATGTCAATTTCTTCAAAAAATGTGATTAGAGGTCTCCATTATCAAACTAAACCTCATGAACAATTAAAATATATTCAAGTTCTTCATGGTAAAATTTTAGATGTTGCTGTTGACCTGAGAAAGGAATCTAATACTTTTGGGGAATATTTTTCAATAGAAATATCTGATAAAAACAGTATGGGACTATGGATTCCAAAAGGATTTGCGCATGGTTTCTTGGCACTTCAAGAGAAAACAATTGTTGTATACAAATGCGCTGGTAAATACAAAAAGAACTACGAAAAAACAATTAAATGGAATGATCCTCAATTAAATATCAAATGGGGAATTAATAGCCCAAAAGTATCTATTAAAGATTCTAAAGGAATATCATTTGCATCTTTCCAAAAAATAAAAAATTAACAGATAATTAAAATGGATATTAAAATTGTTGGAGCTAGAGAAAATAATTTAAAAAACATAGACATTACTATTCCTTCAAAAAAAATTGTTGTATTTACTGGAGTTAGTGGTAGTGGCAAATCTTCACTTGCATTTGACACTATCCACAAGGAAGGGCAAAGAAGATATCTTGAAACATTTTCATCTTATGCTAGAAATTTTATAGGTTCATTTGAAAGGCCAAAGGTTGATTATATCACTGGTCTTAGTCCGGTAATTTCAATTGAACAAAAAACAATATCAAAAAACCCAAGATCTACTGTTGGCACCACTACAGAAATATATGATTATTTAAGACTTTTATTTGCTAAAATAAGCGAACCTATTTCTTTTAAGACAAATGAAAAGATGGTGAAACAGAGTGAAAGTCAAATTCTTGAGTTAATTCAAAAAAATCACTACAATAAAAAAATATTAATTCTTGCACCAAAAATAAAAGCACGAAAAGGACATTATTCTGAATTATTTCAATCACTAATAAAAAAAGGATATATTAAAGCCAATGTCAATAATGAAATAATAAATATAAATCCAACTCTTAGGCTTGATAGATATAAAACACATGACATTGACATTTTAATTGATAAACTAACTATTAATGCTCAATCTAAAATCAGACTAATTAAATCTATAAAAACTGCAGTTGAAGAAAGCAATGGGTCAATTATTATAAAAGAGCTTGACAGTGGAAAAAAAAAATATTACAGTAAACATTTAACATGTCAAACTACTGGAATTTCATATGAAAAACCTGAACCAAATTCCTTTTCATTTAACTCACCTAAGGGTTATTGTTTAAGTTGTAAAGGATTAGGTGTAAAAGAAGAAATTAATCTTAAAAAGATAATACCCGACACATCTATTAACATAAAAAATGGTGGTATTGCACCAATTGGGGAATATAAAGAAAACTGGATATTTCAACAAATTGAACTCATTGCAAAAAAATATAATTTTTCACTTAATACTCCAATAAAAGAAATTCCAAACCATGCTCTCGAATTATTATTATATGGTACAAAGGAAAGGTTTAAGGTAAAAAATAAAAACATTGGTATTACTAAAAAATATGAAATAGATTTTGAAGGAATTATTAATTTTATAATTAACCAGAATGCAAATAATAAATCTCGAAAAATTTCTGTTTGGTCAAAAAAATTTTTAAAAAAAATTGATTGTCCTCAATGCAAGAATCAAAAATTAAAAAAAGAGAGTTTATTTTTCTTAATAAATAATAAAAATATAATAGAAGTCTCTGACTTAAATATATTTGAGCTAAAAAAATGGTGTATAAACACCCTTTCAGAATCTACAAAAAGTAAGTTTATTATTGCTAAAGAAATCTTAAAAGAAGTCTTAACTAGATTAGAATTCTTAATCAATATTGGACTTGGCTATATAACATTATCTAGAAAAACCGAAACTTTATCCGGTGGCGAAAGTCAAAGAATAAAAATTGCATCTCAAATAGGTTCAGAATTATCAAATGTTCTATATATTTTAGATGAACCAAGTATTGGACTCCACCCAAGTGATAGTGAATTATTAATAAAATCTCTTAAAAGTTTAAAAGATTTAGGGAATAGCATAATTATTGTTGAACATGATAAATCAATTATAAAAGCTGCTGATTACATTGTTGATATAGGTCCAGGTGCAGGGGAAAAAGGAGGTAAAATTATATTTAAAGGGACATTTAAAGATTTGAAAAAATCTAATACATCAACTGCAAAATACTTATTAAATAGTATAACTCCTTCATTTAATAAAAATTACAATGAAAATGATAAATTCATCAAGCTCTTTGGAGCAAAAGGAAATAACCTTAAAAATATAAATTTGATTATCCCCACAAGTAAGCTTATTGTTATTACAGGAGTATCCGGTTCTGGGAAGTCAACATTAATAAATGGAACATTATTTCCAGCTATTTATAATCACATTCATAATAAACAAAATAAAACCTATCCTTATGAAAATATAGAAGGTCTTGAAAACATTGATAAGATTATTAATATTGACCAACGTCCAATTGGGAGAACACCTAGATCTAATCCGGCAACATATATTGGTTTTTATACAGAAATTAGAAAATTATATGCAAGCCTAAAAGAATCCAAAATAAGGGGATATAATATTGGAAGATTTTCATTTAATGTTCAAAATGGAAACTGCCCAAATTGTCAAGGAAATGGATTTGAAACTGTTCAAATGAAACTATTACCAGATATTGAGATACCATGTAAAACATGTTCAGGAAAAAGATTTAACCCTGAAACATTAGAAATTTACTATAAAGATAAAAATATCTATGATGTGTTAGAAATGAGTATCGATGAAGCAATTGTTTTCTTTGATAAAATCCCAAATATTAAACAAAAAATAAATTCACTTCAAAAAGTTGGAATGGGATACATTAAAATCGGTCAGTCTTCAACAAAATTATCTGGTGGTGAGGCACAAAGAGTGAAATTAGCAGCTGAGCTATCTAAAAAAGATACAGGTAAAACATTATATATCCTAGACGAACCAACAACTGGATTACACTGTCAAGATATAAAAACATTAATGAAATCAATTAATCTATTGGTTAAACAAGGAAATACCGTAATTATTATTGAACATAATACCGATATTATTCAACAGGCTGACCACATAGTTGATATAGGGCCTCAAGGGGGAAGTAAAGGAGGTGAAATAATTTACAGTGGTAATGTTAAAAATATTTTAAATAATAAGACAAGTAGAACAGGCTTTTTTCTAAAAAAAGAAATATATTCACAAAATGATTAAAGGAAGAAAAACCTGGAAAAGCAACTCTCAACAAAATACTTGGAGTGTTTTTAAAATAATGTCAGAATTTGTTGAAGGTTTTGAAAAACTTTCAAACATAGGGCCATGTATATCAATATTTGGATCTGCTAGAACAAAAGAGCCAAATCCCTATTACCAAGATACGGTTACATTAGCAGAAGAGTTAACAAAGAAAGGTTATGGTATAATTACTGGTGGTGGTCCTGGGATAATGGAGGCTGCAAATAAAGGCGCAAAAAAAGGCAAAGGACCGTCTGTAGGACTGAATATCGATTTACCCTTTGAACAGACCCCAAACCAATATATTGACTATGATAAAAGTATTGATTTTAACTATTTTTTCGTTCGTAAAGTAATGTTTGTGAAATATGCACAGGCATTTGTTATCATGCCTGGTGGCGTTGGAACTCTTGATGAATTATTTGAAACAATTACATTAATTCAGACAGAAAAAATTCAAAAAATTCCAATTATACTATATGGAACTGATTATTGGAAAGGTTTACTTGATTGGATGAGAGATGTTGTATTTAAAAAGGAAAAATGTATTAACCAATCAGACTTAGATAACTTTGTCTTATTAGATGATATTGATGATGTCATTCAAACAATTGATAATTTTTATAAAAAATCTAAATTTTCACCTAACTTTTAACTTCATTGTGAAAAATCCTTTGCATAAAATATTACATTATTTTTTATTCATCAACATCTTTTTTGGATATAAAATTATTTCACAAAATACAATAAAAGGATCTATAAAAGATAAAAATTCAAGTGACTTATTAATTGGCGCAAATATTATAATTAAGAACCAAAATCGCGGTGCAACAACAGACTTCAATGGTAGTTTTATTATACAAACCGATAGCTTACCTGTTAATCTTGAATGTTCTTATATTGGATATAAAACAGAAGTGATAAACATAAAAAAAATAGATCAAAATTTAATTATAAAACTCACAAAAGATGAATTAATTCTAAGTGACATTAATATTGTTGATAACAGATTAAGCAAAAAACTTAAACAATCTCCAGTAACAATTGAAGCAATGGATGTAATTGCAATAAAAGAAACACCTGCATCAAGTTTTTATGAAGGACTAGGAAGTTTAAAAGGTGTAGATTTAACTTCAGCTAGCTTAGGTTTTAAAATAATTAATACTAGAGGATTTAATAGTACTTCACCAGTAAGATCATTA
Organism: Flavobacteriales bacterium TMED191; assembly: GCA_002171975.2. Taxonomy (NCBI): domain Bacteria; kingdom Pseudomonadati; phylum Bacteroidota; class Flavobacteriia; order Flavobacteriales; species Flavobacteriales bacterium TMED191. The sequence continues at coordinate 5,440 of NHIO02000007.1, read as the reverse complement.
CAAATTATTGATGGTGTTGATAATCAATCACCTGGGTTAAATTTTTCACTAGGTAACTTCTTAGGAACCACCGAGCTAGATACTAAGGGTGTAGAAATTATTGTTGGTGCAAATTCTGCATTATATGGTCCAAATGCATTTAATGGAGTAATTAATATGTCAACAAAAGATCCATTTATGTTCTCAGGTACAACCTACCAAGTAAAAATTGGAGAAAGAGCATTGATTGAACATTGCTTTAGGTATGCAGAAAATAAAAAATTAAAGAATAATTATGAAATTGGCTACAAAATTAATTTGCAAAAAATGAAGGCAAATGATTGGGAAGCTAATAATATTGATGCTTCATATGATACAGAGTCAAATATATATAATCCTGGAGGATATGATGCAGTAAATGTGTATGGGGATGAATACAATAAAACCGCTTCATTTAATGCTTTTCCTGGGATGGAAACTGTACATAGAACAGGTTATTCAGAAGGCTCCTTAGCTGATTACAATACTGAAAATTTTAAATTTAATACTGCTTTTCATATTAAATGGAATGATGTTTCTTATAAAGAAGAAAATAAAAATGACTTAGATTACAGTCTATTTACAAAAAAGAACAATAGAAACGAACTTATTTATTCATTTAATTTTGGTAGCGGAACTACAATATATCAAGGAGATAATAGATACAGTTTAAAAAATATTCGTTTTTGGCAAAATAAGATTGAATATAAAAGAAATGATAATTTTTTCATTAGACTATACTCTACACATGAAGATGCTGGAGACTCATATGATATTGTAGCAACAGCTCAGGCTCTTACCGATAGGTCTGCTAGTAACGGAGATTGGATGTGGGATTCATATGCAATATTTTGGAATGATGAAATTATCGACATGATGCAATCCGATATTGATGGATTTATGACAGACAGTGAATGGATAACTGAATATGGAAGCCTTAGTGGTTGGCAAGAAAATATGCAAAACCTATTAAATAACTACCCAAATCTACTTGCACAATATCATAATCTTGCTAGAGAATATGCAGATAATGCAATAGGTGAATGGGCATATTCATATTTAGACCCAAACAGTGAAGAATTTAATATCATTTTTAATGAAATTACATCAAATACAAGATATGATGAATATGGAAACTTAATTGGTGGGACTAGATTTTATGACAAATCAAGTTTATATCATTTGCAATCAGAAAAAAAAATTGAAACACAATTTGGAGAATTTCAAATTGGAGTTAATGGTAGACTATACACCCCTGATTCAAGAGGTTCTATATTTAATGATGGATTTGAATATATACAAAGACCCAAATTAAATTCATTAGGAGATACTATTTACACTGAAACAATTGGCGGATGGATATTAGAAAATGGTACTTTGATTCAAGAAACTATAATGTCACCGTTAATGGAGACAGACACTGTTAAAAGAAAAATTAGAAATTATGAATTTGGATCGTACATTGGATATAGTCAACAATTTTTAGGTGAGACTCTGCTATTAAATGCAACTGCTAGAATAGATAAAAATCAAAACTTTAACTATTTATTTTCACCTGCTACATCTTTAGTCTATAAACCAAATGAACGTGATATTATTAGATTATCGTTATCATCTGCAATTCGTAACCCTACCCTAACTGATCAGTATCTTGATTATAATGCAGGACCTGCAACATTAATTGGAAATATTGATGGATTTGGATACAATGAAAACTTTGTAACTGTAGATGCTATGCTTGACTGTTTAGCTGCTGAAAATAGTAGTTTAGGTAATGCAGATGGTGCAGCATTAAAATATGGAAAATTAGAGATAGATCCGATACAACCTGAAAAAGTCAAAACAATTGAACTTGGTATTAGAACAACTTTATTGAACAAAATATATTTAGATGCAAGTTATTATTACTCATTATATAATAATTTTATAGGCTATCAATTTGGAGCCACATATAATACATCTCAATTAAATCAGATTTCAGCAACTGCTGAAGATGTAGATTTAGGATGGGCAGAATACATTGGTCAAGAAATCGATGATTATACATCAATTATTCCTTCTTCTACTAAATTTTGGAGAGTTGCTGCTAATGCTTCTGGTAAAATACAGACACAAGGCTTTAGTATTGGAATAAATTATTACATGAACGAAAATACTGCTCTTAACGGAAATTATTCATGGAATAAATTAATTAATGAAGAAACTAGAGATCCTTTAGTTCCAGCATTTAATACGCCAGAACATAAATTTAATTTAGGCTTATCAAATAAATTTAGAATTAGTCAAAAACAAAAAACAAAATATAATTTATCTTTTAATTATAGATGGATTAAAGGGTTCTTATTTGAAGGCTCTCCTCAATTTACAGGACAAGTTCCAAGCTATGGAACACTTGATGCTCAGATAAATAGAGATATTAAGCTAATGAATAAGTTTATGTCAAATTTTAAAATCGGTGTATCAAACCTATTAAATAATAAAGTATATCAAGTATATGGTGGACCCAGAGTGGGAAGAATGTCATACTTTGCACTAACTATCGATATTGATTAAATTTAGCACAATCAAATTTGCGTAAACTAAGGGATTTATTATATCTTGGCGTATTATTTTAATTAAAATTTAAACTATGAAAAAAATATTACTTTTATTAACCTTCATTCTATTATTCAACAATAATATTATTGCCCAAGAAAGGTATTTGGATGAAGTGTTTGAAAATATTGAAATCTCATCTGATATAGTCTATGGAAATAATGTATCCATATTCCCCACTCTACTAGGACAAGTTCCGTCAACTCAAGATTTATTAATGGACATATATTCACCTGAGGGCGACACAGAAACTAGTCGACCTGTTGTTATCATGTTACATACAGGCAGTTTTTTACCTCCTGGATTAAATGGACAGGCTACTGGTGGAAAAACAGATAATGCAATCGTTGAACAATGTACTAATTTTGCAAAAAAAGGATATGTTGCAGTTGCTATTTCATATAGATTAGGATGGAATCCTTCATCAACAAATGCAGATGTCAGAAGAAGAGGTCTAATTCAAGCTGCACTTAGAGGCCTTCAAGATACAAGAACAGCAGTAAGATTCTTAAGAAAATCTGTTGAAGAAGGAAACCCATATGGAATATCATGTCAATTTGTTGTTGGAGGACTAGGTACTGGAGGATACGTATCCTTAGCAGCTGCTTCACTAAATGACTACGCTACTGAACTTACTACACCTAAATTCATGGACACTTCAATGGACATTGATGGTGATGGAATTAATGACGCTGTACCATATATTAATCCTGAATTTTTAGGTAATCTAGATGGTACAACTCAAGGAATTTTACCAGAACTTGATTTAGATGGCGATGGAAGTACTGATGCAACTGATGTTACCTTATGTATTCCTAATCACGTTGATTATAGTTCAGAAATAAGTATGGTCTTTAATATTGGTGGAGCAATTCCGGATAGTGCATGGATGAACGCTGGGGAAGTACCAATGGCAAGTATGCAATGTTATCTAGATGAAGATGCGCCATATGAAGTAGGTAATATTATTGTACCTACAACTGGAGAAATAGTAATTGAAGGACATGGATCTTTAGCAGTTCAAAGATACGCAACTAATCTTGGAAACAATGATGTATTTGAAGGTTTAAGTATGAGTGTAAATGATAGCTGGTATGGAAATGGAGATGGAATTGCAAACTCAAATCTTCAAGTTCAGGCACTTAATATGTTTGGCTCTCCATTATTTGATGACGATGGTAATCCAGTGTGGGAATTTGAAGGCCATGATGTATATCCAGGTTTATTTCCAATTGTCGCACCTACTGGTGATCAGTTAGAAGAAAGTGATGATTGCATTAATTGTGGTCAAGCTGCAAGTTCATGTCTGTTTCCATGGGGAGAACAAGGTGCTCCATGGGACTGGTGGAACAATGATCCCACAGACCCTCTTGCATATCCTGCACAAGCTTTAGCAAATCCTTTTGGACCTGGTGACGAATTCACACCTGAAACTTACGCATGTCAAGCAACTATTGGTAATCCAGATATGTCAGAAGCTAAAGGTGTAGCAATGGCTGCAATGATTCAAGACTTCATATGTCCTAGAATATATGCTGCTTTAGGTCTGGAAACAGTAACAGGTTGTACTATTAATCTCAGTGAACTAGGAATTAAAAGAAATCTTGTAAAAACAATTGATATTACAGGAAGAGAAATCTCTTCAGACTCAAAAGCAAACATCATATTACAATTATTTGATAACGGAACTGTTGAAAAAAGTTACAAAGTACAATGAAAAAGATTATAATCTTTTTAATGCCTATTATAGGGTTTTCGCAAAATTGCGAAAACTCTATTCTAGACGAAGTTTTACAGAATGAAAATGTTAATACATATTTTCAATTAGCTTTATCATTTAACATTGAAGCACTCTCATACCTTAATGATTGTGATTCAGATGTTAATTACACCATGTTTGTTCCAGGAAATAATGTTCCTACTGCTTCAGCAAATAGCATATTAACTTTGGGAGGTGATTTAATTGATTATATATCATATTACATCCACCTTGGAGACTTATCAATAGAGGATCTAATAAATTTAAATGGTACTACAATTGAAATGATGGATAAGAATGTTTCAACAATTAATTATTATGATGACCCATATGTTAACAATGCATTAATAGAAATAGGAGACATTTGTGGATGTAATGGAACTATTCATATAATTAATGACCTAATATGGGCTAATAGCGTAAATATAGAGGAGCAACAATCGCTTTTTCAGTACTACGATCCAAATGAAAAAACCATTAAAATCAATCCACATTTTAATTACAAAAGTATAAATATCCTAGACTTAAATGGGAAAAATATCAATTCATGTAATATAAATTCTAACAGTATTAATGTTTCTAATGTAAGTGAAGGTCTTTATTTGATAGAGTATACTGAAAGAAATCAAAAATATATACAAAAATTACTAATCAATTAAGATTTTAATTGATTTTGATGAAAATGCTTTTTAAAAATCAAGGTTCCATTCTCATTATAACTTTCTAGATAAAGTATTCTATTATTTTCACGTCCTTTTATACTAACTAAGGAATACATATTATCAGATAAGGATGGAGTATTAAATTCATAAACAAATGATTGAAAACCATTTGGTTTTTCTTCCAAACTAAATTGATTTAACTGAGGAAAATTAAATAAATCTCCACCACTCAAAAATACAATTCCATTATTATCTACTTCATTTAATCTATCAATAAAATAATCAAACTCCTCACGAAAATTGATAAAAGATGCCTCTGTACTAAATGTAAATGGATGAGGACTTGCTATAATTGTAAATGTAGCTCCTGTATTGTTTATCTCCTTAAAAAGTCTATCAATTTGAT
>NHIO02000006.1 GCA_002171975.2 Flavobacteriales bacterium TMED191 | reverse complement strand
TGATATTATCCTCTAATAATTATTTATCTTTTAATGTAGCTAACGCAAACGGCTATTCTGGATGGGCAATTAATCAGGCTGTTCCTAATAATTTTGATGCACCTTTAAATTCTATTTTATGTCCTTGGCAAGATATTTACCCTGGAGTTAATGGAAATGGAACAATTCAATATGCGACAACAGGAGAAGCTCCGAATAGAGTTTTTATTGCATCATTTTGTGGGATTCCTATGTTTTCATGTACAGACATATGTTACTCAAGTCAAATTAAATTATATGAATCTACAAATGTTATAGAAACTCACATAGCACAAAAAGTTTTGTGTACCACATGGAATGGTGGAGTTGCGATTCACGCTTTACATAATGCAGACGGAACTATCGCACATGTTGTGACGGGTTTAGATGGAGTTGAAAGAAATTACCCAAACCAATGGACATGTGAAAATGATGGATGGCGGTTCACTCCTAACGGTAGTAATGATTATGTCTTAGAAAATATAGACTTTGCACCCGCAGTAGCAGGAACAGATATTATTTGGCAAGATCAATTTGGGAATCAGATTGGCACAGGGGGAGAAATTATTGTATTTCCTGACGGAAACACTACTTATACAGCGGGAGCTTCTTTATGTGGTGATGCAGGGGATTGGTGTGGTTTTGAAGGCGGTATTGAAGGTGACGATGTGTCAATTAGTTTTGAATCTGTTCAAATTTTAGATGTCGATGTTGTTAATGCTCCTTGTGATAATCCAAGTGGAGGAAGTGCAATTGTCTATGTGGATGGCTCGGGGGGGCCTTATAATTATTCTTGGCAAAATAGTGTTGGCGACGTGATTTCTGAGTCAGCCGCATCTATTGGAAGTTTGACAGCAGATACGTATCAATTTACAATTTCTACCTTAAGTGGGTGTGAAGATGTAATAGAAATAGTAATTGACACTGATGGGAATGAAGTTACAGATGCTAATATAGGAGAAGATATAGAAACTTGTGAATTAGAAATAAATCTTTTCGGAAATGATCCTTTAGATGGTGAAACAGGCTATTGGACTTTAGTTTCGGGGCAGGGAAATATCATTAACTCTACAAATTCAGAAACCACAATTACAAATCTAGGCTTTGGTGAAAATATTTTTGCTTGGACTTTGGAAAATGAGTGTGGTACTAGTACGGATGAAATAGAAGTATATGTAATTAATGGTAATCCAACTGTGACAAATTTAGGTTCTTATTCTTGCCTTGAACAAATACCTCTTTTAGCAAGTGTAGAAAATGGTGAGGGTGAATGGAGTGTTAGTCCAGACGACGGAGTTTCTATTGATAATGTAACTAGCCTAAACACTTTTGCTACTATAGAAAATTATGGTACATACACTTTTACATTTGAGGGATGTAATGGGCAGGCTTCTGAAATTGCTTTTATGAATTCTTCTGAACCTATTTTAAATGGGCCCGAATCTGTTTCATGTCTAGAAGCTTTTGAATTAACAGCTACAACACCTGGAGATTATGGATATTGGGATTTCATCGGTCCTGGTAACACTCAGTTTAGCAGTCCAGATAATTTATCAACAACAGTTAGTGTAGACGATTTTGGAGTTTATGAATTTATATATTATGGTTGTGGAACATCTAATAGTATTTTTGTAGATGTTTTAAATCCAAATCCAACTATTGAAGATCCAGGTGTAATATATTGTGATTTAGAAGCAGAAGTTTTTGCCAATTCATTATTTAGTGGAACATGGTCTTTAAGTGATAGCAACTATGGAGCTACAGTCATCCCAAGTGACAACTCATGTATAATAACAGTCCCTGATTATGGAGACTATAATATCATTTTTACAAGTTGTGGTATTAGTGATACACTAAGTATAACATTTGATACGGTTGACCCCTATATCAATATATCAGATAATAATAATTGCATTTTTGCAATTGATTTAAATGTTTCAACCCCTGATCTTAATGGTGGACCTTGGCAATGTATAATTGCACCCCCTCCATTTAGTTCAATGGATGTTGATATAGCTGATCCCTACAGTAATTCAACTCAGGCTATTGTTCCCTCATATGGTATATATGCATTTTCATTTTCATCTTGTGATGTAACGGATACAATTGAAATAGGTGTTTCTTGTCCTATTAGTGTTCCTAATAGCTTCTCTCCAAACGGTGATGGGGTTAATGATGTTTTTGAAATATCTGATATTGATGTAAACGTACACACTCAAAGTGTTTTCTATGTTTTTAATAGATGGGGAGGTGTTGTGTACATTGATCCTAACTATGGTTTGAATGGAGAGTGGTGGGACGGACGTATGCTTTTTCATAATAGACAACTTTCTAGTTATGTGTTCCAAAACAATTGGGATAATAATCAAGATTACGTTAGAGATGGCGTGTATTTTTATACTTTAGAAGTTTATAATTCTATTTTTAATCAAAAAGAGTTTTACTCTGGTGAAATATCTATTTTTACACAGACTCAATAACTTAGCTAAGTTGTTGTAAATGAGCTATTTGCTTTGCGAAAATATCATATTCTACATTTACTAATGATTCTTCAAGAACGTCTTTAATATTTGTGTTGTCGTAAGTATAGGGGATTATATCGACGGAAAATCTATTATTAGAAGGATTAATATCCGAAATTGTTAGACTAATACCGTTAAGAGCAACGGATCCTTTAGTTATAACATATTTGTTATATTCTGATTTCTGTTCAAAAGTTAGTTTCCAGCTTCCATTTAAATCTTTTTTTTCAATACATTTAACGGTTCCATCAACATGTCCTTGAACAATATGTCCGTCAATTCTATCTCCAACAGCTAAGCATCGTTCTAAGTTAATATTTTCTCCTTTTTTTAAGAATTTTAAGTTTGTTTTTTGAAGAGTCTCTTTTACTGCACATACTGTATAATTAGTATCTGTCATCTCATGTACTGAAAGGCATATGCCATTATGGCTAATACTTTGGTTAATATTTAAATCGTCAATGAATTCACATTTGATAGTAATTAACATATTAGATTTGTCTAATATCAGATTTTCAACTTTCCCTAATTGTTCGATAATTCCGGTAAACATTTTACTAAATTGAGTTTTAATTTATCTAAATTAGTTACAAAAGTAAATTAAAAAAACAATATTATATGAACTTTACAATCACATTACAAGAGTATGAGTGCGAAAAGATCAATTGGCATTTAACTGATGAGTATTCATTATTATTAAACTGCCCTTTAAACTTCTTTTCTTCTGACAACAAAAATTTAGAACTTTATAGTGATTTAGTAAGAAGAGAGGGCGCTGAAATTCAAAAATTCCTGACTACTTTGAATAAGGCTTACAATAAGAAAAAAAAAATTAAAAAAATTTTCGTTAAATCTTCTCAAAAATCAAAGTTGGAAAATACAATAATAGATAATTTTTTAGAGGGTTTTTTTCTTGCTAATTATACATTTAATAAACATAAGTCAAATGTAATTGACTCTTCTTTAATTCTGAAAACAAATTTTAAAAATAAGATTTCACATGCATCTGTTCAAGGTGCTTGTATTGCGCGTGATTTAGTTAATGAGCCCCTTTCTCATTTAAATGCAGAAAAACTTTCATCTATGCTAAATTATCTAGCCAATGAGTCCGGATTTAAATTAGAGGTTCTAGATGAGCATGAGATTAAAAAATTAAAGATGGGCGGAGTATTAAGTGTTAATCAAGGATCAATTGCAAAACCCACATTTAATATTTTAACATATAAGTCTAAAAATTCAAAATCTAAAAAACCTATTGTACTAGTTGGAAAGGGAGTAATGTATGATACAGGGGGATTAAGTTTAAAGCCGACTCCCAATTCAATGGACATGATGAAATGTGATATGGGGGGTGCAGCTGCTGTAATAGGCGCAATTTACTCATTAGCTTTATCTAAATCAGATTGTAATGTTGTAGGACTAATTCCGGCAGTAGAAAATAGACCCGGGGGGGATGCATATGTCCCAGGGGATGTTATTACCATGATGAGTGGCAAAACTGTTGAAGTTTTAAATACAGATGCAGAAGGTAGACTAATCTTAGCAGACGCTTTACATTATGCAAAACGTTATAATCCAGAACTTGTGATAGACATCGCTACTTTAACTGGTGCTGCAGCGAGATCTATTGGTAAACATGGTTTAGTTGCTATGGAAAATTATAATAAAGAGATTTTTTCTGAGTTTAGTCTTAATATGAAAAATTTATTATTATCTGGAAATATAGTTGGTGAAAGAGTTGCTGTACAGCCATTTTGGGATGATTATAAAATAGAGCTTGAGTCTACTGTAGCTGATATTAAAAATTTAGGAGGTCCTGAATCTGGACATATAACAGCTGGTAAGTTTTTAGAACACTTTGTGGACTATCCTTGGATACATTTAGACATAGCTGGAGTAGCTTTTTTAACTAGTGAACATTTATATTATAGGAAAGGTGGAACTGGATCAGCATCTAGGCTCCTCACGCATTTTGTTCACAATTTTAAATAGTAAAATGGTTTCTGATAAAATAGTTTTTGGAATTTCATGTGGTGATTTTAATGGTGTTGGAATCGAGATTATTATTAAGGCTTTTTTAGATGGTCAATTTCTTCATTACGGTATACCAGTATTATATGCACCATTGACAGTAGTCAATTTTTATAAAAAACTATTTGGATATAATCAACTTTCTCTTAATGTGATTGCAAAAACACAGGACGCAATTCAAAATAAGTTTAATATCATCAACATATCTGACAGTGAGTTTATTGTAGAGCCTGGTCAGGCAAATATTATAAGTGGTAAACTAGCTTTGGATTCTTTGGATTGTGCAATAAGAGATTTAAAACAAAATTTAATAGATGTATTAGTAACTTTGCCTATTAATAAACAAACTGTTGCACTAAATCAGCATAATTTTGTTGGTCACACTGAGTATTTATTACAAAAATTGGATTTAAATAGTAATTGCTTAATGTTTTTGTGTAGTAATAAAATTAAAGTTGCCACTTTAACAAATCATTTGCCAATTTCAAAAGTTGCTAAGAACATCAATTACAAAATTTTAAGAGAAAAAATTAAAATTTTATTAGAATCTTTAAAAAAAGATTTTTCGATACCTATGCCAAAAGTTGCTATTTTGGGACTTAACCCACATGCTGGAGATAGCGGGCTAATTGGTTCGGAAGAAGCTAGAATTATTTTACCTATTATTAGAGAGTTTTTTGAATTGGGAAATTTAGTGTACGGTCCATATTCATCTGATGCTTTTTTTGGTTCAGGCTCTTATAAAAGTTTCGATGCAGTTTTAGGAATGTATCATGATCAGTCACTAATTCCATTTAAATTTTTGTCATTTGGAGGTGGTATTAATTTCACAGCTGGTTTACCTGTAATCAGAGTTTCCCCAGATCATGGTGTAGCATATGATATTGCAGGCTTAGGTAAAGCAGACCCTAACTCTTTGATTGAATCTATTGCTTTAGCAAAAAAAATATATTATAATAGGTTGAGTTACAGTTGATTTTTAGAGAAAAAAATTAAAATATTTGATTTGGCTATTAGTTTTTTTTTATATTTGCAAACCAAATTAATTTGTATAGTAATGGCACATCCAAAGAGAAAAATATCCAAAACTCGTAGAAATAAAAGAAGAACTCACTATAAAGCTGACTCTCCTGTCATTGCAATATGTCCAAATACGGGCGTTTCTCACATCTATCACCGTGCATATACTTACGAAGGTAAATTATACTATAAAGGTAAGTTGGTTGCAGAATAAATCAACTTTTTAAAAGAATATCCAAAATAATAATACAAGTCTTTCTTATTAATATATTTTAGGTATATATTTATCTACAATTAAACTATTTCATGTTGATTGTATATGTTAAAAAACTGTAAAATTTCAGGAGTTGCCGGATGGGTCCCCGATTATATTCTAACCAATAAGGAGTTATCAAATATGGTTGATACGTCTGATGAGTGGATAATTACTAGAACAGGCATTAGAGAGCGTAGAATTTTAAAGGACCCTTCAAAAGCCACGTCTGATATGGCAGCTAATGCAATTGAATTATTATTAAAAAAAACTGATACATCTGCAAAGGAAATAGATTTAATTATTTGTGCTACTGTAACACCTGATATGTTATTTCCTTCAACAGCGTGTTTAATAGCTAATAAAATTGGTGCATCTAATGCTTTTGGATTTGATTTATCTGCTGCTTGTTCCGCATTTCTTTTTGCCCTTGATTCGGGTTCCAAATATATCACATCAGGACAGTATAAAAAAGTTGTTGTTGTTGGAGCAGATAAAATGTCATCAATAGTTGATTATAGTGATAGACAAACATGCGTAATTTTTGGTGATGGTGCAGGTGCTGTGCTGCTTGAGCCAGAAAACGATAAAAAGCTTGGTATTTTAGATTCTATACTAAAGGTAGATGGATCTGGGGGACAATATTTAAAAATGATCGGAGGAGGTTCGCTTAACCCAGCAACCAATGAAACTGTTAATAGTAAGAAGCATTATATTTTTCAAGACGGAAAAACAGTTTTTAAATTTGCCGTAACTAAGATGGCAGATGTTTCTGAACAAATTATGTCAAGAAATCAATTAAGCGGTGATGATGTTGATTGGCTTGTGCCTCATCAGGCTAATTTGAGAATTATTGATGCAACTGCAAAGCGAATGAGTGTGGGGCCCGAAAAAGTTATGGTTAACATACAAAAATATGGTAATACTACAGCGGCCACTATCCCGCTTTGTCTTGCCGACTGGGAGGAAAAATTAAATAAGAATGATTGTTTAATTCTTGCTGCTTTTGGTGGTGGCTTTACGTGGGGAGCGATTTACTTGCGGTGGGCGTATTAGAATTCTCGTCTTTATTTTTCATTAAAAAATTCTATTTTTTTAAAAAAAACATCAATTTTAGTGTAAAAATCACATTTTTTTGAAAAAATTCAGCCTTTTATTTGCATATTTATTCTTTTTTTAAAAAAAAACAAACTTTTACGTAAATCAATATTTATTATAAAAAAATGCTCATTTTGTCAAAAAACATGGGTTTTTGTTTCAAAAAAACAAATTTCGAGTTATTTTTATCAAATTATTAAATAATATTGATATGAATCTTAAGCAAATTCAAGAACTAATCAAATTTGTTGCTAAATCTGGTGCCACTGAGGTTGACTTAGAAATGGGCGATGTAAAAATTTGTATAAAATCACCACCAAAGGGGAAAATAACACCAGAAATACAAGGTAATTTTCAATTTCCTCAGGTTCCAGTTCCTCAGGTTCCAGTTCCTCAGGTTCTAGTTCCTCAGCAGACTAATTTGTCACAACCTAATGAGGTTGTTCAAAGTCAACCAGATGCTGTTACGGAGGCAATAGACAATAATCATATAATTATAAAATCACCAATAATAGGCACATTTTATCGAAAACCTAGTCCAGATAAGGATCCTTTTGTTAATGTTGGCGATAGGGTTGATGAAGGTTCAGTTGTAGGAATTGTTGAGGCTATGAAACTATTTAACGAGATTGAATCAGATATTTCAGGTACAATCATCAAAGTTTTAGTTGATGATATGTCGCCAGTTGAATATGATCAACCATTATTCTTAGTTGATAAAAATTAATTTATATGTTTAATAAGATATTAATTGCTAATCGTGGAGAGATAGCCTTAAGAGTAATAAATACATGTAAAGAAATGAATATAAAAACAGTAGCTGTATATTCAACAGCAGATGCTGATAGTTTACATGTAAAGTTTGCTGATGAAGCAGTTTGTATCGGTCCTCCACAAAGTTCAGACTCCTATTTAAGTATACCTAAAATTATTTCAGCTGCAGAAATTACAAATGCAGACGCTATTCATCCTGGTTATGGTTTTTTAGCAGAGAATGCAAGATTTTCTCAAATATGTGAAGAACATAACATTAAATTCATAGGTGCGTCTGAAGAAATGATTAATAAAATGGGTGATAAGGCAGTTGCGAAGGAAACAATGAAAAAAGCCGGAGTTCCAGTTATACCTGGTTCAGATGGTGTTATTAATGATTTCAAAAATGCACTGATTATTGCTGATAAAATGGGTTACCCTGTAATGTTAAAAGCTTCAGCCGGAGGAGGTGGAAAAGGAATGAGAGCTGTTTGGAATAGAGCAGGTTTACAAAAAGCATGGATTGAAGCCAAAAAAGAAGCACTGGCTGGCTTTGGTAATGATGACATGTATTTAGAAAAATTAATTGAAGAACCCCGTCATATTGAAATTCAGGTAGTCGGGGATCAATATGGCAATGCATGTCATTTATCTGAAAGAGATTGTTCAATTCAAAGACGGCATCAAAAATTAGTTGAAGAATCACCGTCCCCTTTTATGACGGATAAATTACGAAAGGCAATGGGAGATGCTGCTATAAAGGCAGTTAAAAGCATTAAATATGAGGGCGTTGGAACTGTTGAGTTTTTGGTTGATAAAAATCGGGATTTTTATTTTATGGAGATGAATACACGGATTCAAGTTGAACACCCTGTTACTGAAGAAGTAATTAATTATGATTTAATTTGTGAACAAATTAAAGTTGCAGCAGGTATTAAGATATCGGGAAAAAATTACGTGCCCGTATTACATGCAATAGAATGTAGAATTAATGCAGAGGATTCAGAAAACAATTTTATGCCTTGTCCTGGATTAATTACCAATATTTATAAACCTGGAGGACATGGGATTAGAGTTGACACTCATGTTTATACAGGTTATACAATCCCACCATATTATGATTCTATGATAGCAAAATTAATTACAGTTGCTCAAACTCGAGAAGAGGCTATTTCAAAAATGCGAAGGGCATTAAGTGAATTTGTTTTAGAAGGGGTTAAAACAACAATTCCATTTCATAAAAAGTTAATGAATAATGATAAATTCATTCAAGGGGATTATACAACAAAATTTATGGAAGAAAATAATTTATAATAATTCTATTATTGTCTTGAGAACACTATGTTTGTCAAATCCACAATCTTTTCTTTGCTCTTCAGGAGTTCCATGTTCAATGAACCTGTCAGGAACGCCAAATCTAATTATTCTTTTTTGATAATTATTCTCACTAGCAAATTCTAATACTGCAGACCCCATTCCACCTTTAATACATCCATCTTCAATAGTAATAATAATTTCATAATCCTGAAAAACCGTATGAAGCATGGGCTCATCAAGTGGTTTTAGAAATCGAATGTCAAAATGACCGATGTTTATATTTTTAGATTGTAATTCTTTAGTAATATCAATAATCATGTTACCAATATGACCAATTGATACTACTGCAATTTTATCACCCGAATTAATTTTATTTCCTTTGCCAATATCGATTTTAGAAAATTCCACTAGCCAATCATTAAGAACACCCTTCCCCCTTGGATATCTAATTGCAAAAGGGGCATTATGATTTTTTTGAGCTGTATACATTAAATTGCGCAATTCAATTTCGTTTAATGGCGCAGCTATAATCATATTGGGGATGCATCTTAGGTACGCTAAATCAAAAACTCCTTGATGTGTTGACCCATCTTCACCAACTAAGCCTGCTCTATCAAGACAAAAAACTACATGTAAATTTTGTATCGCTACATCATGGATTAGCTGGTCATATCCTCTCTGTAAAAAAGTAGAGTAGATATTACAAAAGGGAATAAATCCTTGAGTAGCCAAACCTGCTGCAAAAGTAACAGCATGTTGTTCTGCGATACCAACATCAATCGCCCGCTCGGGTATTTCTTTCATCATATATTTAAGAGATGAACCTGACGGCATAGCTGGGGTGATACCAATAATTTTTTTATTCCTTTTAGCTAATTCGATTATAGATTTTCCAAAAACATCTTGATATTTAGTAAGTTGATTTACGTTTTTGGTATTGACATTAATTTTTCCTGAATTTTTATCAAAAAGTCCGGGCGCGTGCCATTTTGTTTGGTCTTTTTCAGCTAATTCATATCCTTTTCCTTTAGTTGTTAAGCAGTGAAGTATTTTAGGTCCCGGAATATTTTTCAAGTCTTGCAATGTTTTTTCTAATAACTCCACGTTGTGTCCATCGATAGGGCCAAAGTATCTAAAATTTAATGACTCAAAATAATTACTTTGTTTTAGCATAGCAGATTTAAATCCTTTTTCAATCTTTTTTACAATTGCTTTAGCGCTATCTCCTATCTTACTTAAATTACTTAATAGATCCCAGATTTCATCACGGAATTTATTATATGTTTTAGATGTGCTAATCTTTAGAAGATATTCTTTTAGTGCACCAACATTTGGGTCAATGGACATGCAATTATCGTTTAAAATTACAAGCAAATTAGAATTTTCTATTCCTGCGTGATTTAAGGCTTCAAATGCTTGCCCACCAGTAAGTGCTCCGTCTCCAATTACAGCAATATGTTGTCGTTTTAAATTATTATCTAATTTAGATGCAATAGCCATACCTAATGAAGCTCCGATTGATGTAGAAGAGTGTCCAACTCCAAATGTGTCATAGATGCTTTCAGAACGTTTAGGGAACCCACTAATTCCATTCTTTTTTCGATTAGTGTGAAATATATCTTTTCGACCAGTTAGGATTTTATGTCCATATGCTTGATGACCAACATCCCAAACAAGTAAGTCTTCAGGCGTATCAAATACATAGTGCAAAGCAACAGTTAGTTCAATAACTCCTAAACTTGCTCCAAAATGACCTCCATTTTTTGATACAATATCTATAATAAATTCGCGAAGTTCTGTACAAAGCTTGCTCAATTCAGACTTAGGTACAGATTTTAAATCCTTAGGATTATTAATATTACTTAATATGTCAAATTTTTTTGTACTCATATTATTATTTAGCAATATAAAACAATATAATTAATTTATTATATACATTGTTTGGTTTGAAAAAATTAACTTTACAAATATGAAAAAGATAATCATAAAGAACTTATTAACACAAGGTATTGTTAATCAAAATTACATTGTTTTTGGTTGGGTTAGAAATAAACGTGGGAGTAAAAGTATTTCTTTTATTATGTTAAATGATGGTTCTTGCTTTCATGATTTACAGGTTGTAGTCAATATTTCCCCTAAAATAGAGTTGATTTTAAAACAGATTAATACCGGAGCAAGTATTTCCGCATCAGGAAAACTTATTCAATCTGAGGGTGCAGGTCAAAAAGTTGAATTATTAGCAGAAACAATTAATTTAATTGGTTCTTCTGATTCGGAGACATATCCAATACAACCTAAAAAACATAACCTTGAATTTTTAAGAAAAAATGCTCATTTAAGATTTAGAACAAAAACCTTCAGTTCAGTTTTTAGAATTAGACACGGATTAAGTTTTGCAATACACCAGTATTTTAATCAGTTAAATTTTTTTTATATCAATACTCCTATAATTACCAGTTCAGATGCAGAAGGGGCAGGCGAGATGTTTAAAGTAACTGCTTTTGATATGTCAAAGGTTCCTTTAGATGTTAATGGAGCTGTAAATTATCAAGAAGATTTTTTTTCTCAGGAAGCCAGTTTAACAGTATCTGGTCAGTTAGAAGCAGAGTTGGCTGCGTTAGGATTATCCAAGGTGTATACTTTTGGCCCTACATTTAGAGCAGAAAATTCAAATACTTCAAGACATCTTTCAGAATTTTGGATGATTGAGCCAGAAGTTGCATTTTCTGACCTAAATGATAATATCAAGCTAGCCCAGAACCTTTTGAAATATGTATGTAAGTATATTATAGATAACTTTTCAGAAGACTTGGATTTTTTATCAGCACGAAAGATGAAGGAGGAGCAAAGTCTAAAAAAAGAAGATCGTTCATCTCTTTCATTAATACAATCAATAGATAAAATTATTAATCAGGAATTCACAACTATTACATATACAGATGCTTATAATGTACTTAGAAATTCTAAAAAGAATAAAAAGAAAAAATTTCAGTTTTTAATTAATGATTGGGGTGTAGATTTCCAATCCGAACATGAAAGATATTTAGTTGAAAAGGAATTTAATAACCCTGTTATAATTACGGATTATCCGAAGTCAATAAAAGCTTTTTATATGAGACTTAATGATGATAATAAAACTGTTAGAGCAATGGATGTCTTGTTTCCCGGAATTGGTGAAATTATCGGTGGTTCTCAAAGAGAGGAGCGTCTTAATATATTGAAGGAAAGAATGACTGAAATGTCAATCTCTCATCAGGATTTATGGTGGTATATTGATACTAGAAAGTTTGGAACAGTTCCGCATAGTGGTTTCGGACTTGGATTTGAAAGACTAGTCCAGTTTGTTACCGGCATGTCTAATATACGTGATGTAATTCCGTTTCCCAGATACCCCTCTCATCTAGAATTTTAGTCTTATGGCAAAACAATCTCTTCATCAGTCCTTACAACAAAAATTATCCCCTCAACAAATTCAGTTGATGAAGCTGATTGAACTTTCTACACTTGAAATTGAACAAAAGGTTAAAGATGAATTAGAGGGTAATCCAGCCTTAGATGATGAGAATTTGTCAATTGATGATTTTGATAAACATGAAGATGATGTAGTAAGTGTGGATGACAGCCAAAAAGATCAAGATTTTGATATAGATCAATATCTATCTGATGATGAAATACCTGAGTATAAATTGTATGCAAATAATTATTCAAAAGATGATGATACAGATTCTAAAATCCCGATAGTAGGTGGGAATAGTCACTTAGACATATTGAGAGATCAACTAGCGGAGTTTAAACTTTACGAAAAAGAAAAAAAGATTGGAAAATATGTAATTGGATGTATCGATGATGATGGCTATATAAGAAGAAGTATAGATGAAATTATTGATGATTTAATTTTTAAAGAAAATTTAGTTTGTGAGGTAAGAGAAATACAAAAATTATTGTCAATTGTGCAAGGTTTTGATCCACCGGGTATAGGAGCTAGAAATTTACAAGAATGTTTGTCTTTACAATTGGAAAGAAAGGAAAAAACAAGCTCAGTTTTACAAGCTATCGATATTATTAATTTACAGTTTAAACAATTTGTGAATAAACACTATGACAAAATTTGTGATAAATTTAAAATTGATTCTCATCAACTTAAAAAAGCTATTAAGGAAATAGAAAAATTAAATCCAAAGCCAGCCTCCAATTCAAGTCAGACAAAATATACACAACAAATTATACCAGATTTTACAATAAATTTGTTTAATGAAGAAATTACATTTACTTTAAATGCAAGAAATGCTCCGAATTTAAATATTAGTAAGGAGTATCTAAACATGCTTAATCTTTATAAGGAATCCGGAGGAGAAATGAGCAATAAAAATAAGCAGGCTCTTTTATTTGTAAAACAAAAACTTGATTCAGCACGTTGGTTTATTAATGCAATACACCAACGCCAACAAACACTAATTTCTACTATATCAAGTATTATTAGAATTCAAAAAAAATATTTTTTAAGTGGAGATGAAAAAGATCTAAAACCAATGATATTAAAAGATGTTTCAGAAGATATTGGTATGGATATTTCTACTATTTCTAGAGTTGTTAATAGTAAGTATGTAGAAACTCCTTATGGTATTAAATCCCTTAAGTATTATTTTTCTGAATCCATCTCTAAAATTGATGGAGAGACAATTTCTGTTAAAGAAATTAAAAGCATATTAAAAGAAGAAATAGAAAATGAGTCCGATTCACAGCCTTTGAATGATCAGGCACTTGTTGTTATATTAACAAAAAAAGGATATAAAATTGCTCGTAGAACCGTAGCAAAATATAGAGAACAAATGAATATTCCGGTTGCTCGGTTAAGAAAAAAAATATAGTTAATATGCCTAATAATCTAGAATTGTCATCCTCAATATTAAAGTCTGTAGGACATCCGATTCGTGTAAAAATTATTTTAACATTAGCTGATCACACTGAAATGACGGTTACAGAGCTAACTCAATTTTTAAAAATAGATCAACCTGTAATGTCACTTCATTTAGCAGTGTTAAGAAATGCAAATATAATTATTGTAAGAAAGCAGGGTAAAAAATCAATGTATTCAATTTTAGATAGTTCTGCCCTGCAAGCAGTCCAAATTATTTATCACTCACGTAGAAATTAGTCTTTAAGTATTTTATAGACGAATGCAGACTCATTAGTTTTAATTTTAAAAATATATAGTCCGGAGGCAAAGGCAGCAGTGTTCACCTTATTATCTCCAGGATTAAAAAAACCAGTATTTATTAGTTGGCCATTTTGGTTTAAAATTTCATATTGTCCTTTTTCGTGTAGATTAACTTCAATCAAATCCCAGGAAGCTGATATTTTTATATTATCAAAAGGTTTGGTGAAAGAAGGTGTGTCTAAAGTTGGGTTATTAATTTTTATTAATCCAGAACTGTTTGTGCCAATCCATAGGTTATTATCTTGATCAAAACTTAAGCAGTTAATCTGATTATCCGGAAGATTTGAATTAGAGGTATTATAGTTGTAAAATAAGTTGTTTTTATAATGTGTTAAGCCGTTTTCTAAGGTAGTGATCCATAAATTATTATTGACATCAATAGTAATATTTTTCAAACTATTAGTAGGAATATTAGAATTTAGTGTATTAAGCCAGATCCATGATCCACTTTCTGTTAAAATCCCTAATCCTGCCTGTGGCGTAGTAATAATAATATTATTATTTTGATCAAATACAGCATCAAAAACAGAGTTGTCAAGGATTCCGGAGTTTGATGAGTAATAATTATTAAACTCACCATCATATGTAATTAATCCCCCATTCATAGTCCCAATCGCAATCATGTTAGTATTCGGATTTTGGTTAATACTTTTATAATGATTTGAATAAAACCCAGTTTGTGTATTTTGCAGTAACCATTCTCCTTCCCCTCCAAAGTACTCTATGCATAGGCCATCGGTTGATCCAGACCAGATTCCATTATCATATAAAATTGCATTTATAATACTAGAGTTTGCACTACAATCTAAGCCAATATTGGTTGTCCAGTTTGTATCATCATAATTTATGTCGTTATTGGAGTTGTCAAAACTAATAATACCATTATTTGTCCCGATATACATTTTATTTATTGCTTCAGCCCAATGGATTGTATTTATGTTGACACTGTTTTCACAACACCAAGTAAGAGTACTATTGGGTTCATCGAAATTATACCAGGTATTTGTAGATAAATCAAAGATACTTAATCCATTAGCGGTGCCAGCCCACAATCTATTTTGATTATCAAATTCAATAGAGTTGATTTGGTTAAAGATAATATCAGAATTTCCCGTATTATAAATTTCAATATCATTTAAATTTTGACTAAAACTATTTAGCCCTATGAATAGGGCTAAATAGCATAATAATTTTAAATAATACATATGATACTAACTACCTATTTATTGTAAATAATTGTTTTATAGTAGTGTTTTGATCTATTGCATGTACAACATATATTCCTGGAGATAGTTTGTCCAGCTTTATTGAAAATATTTGATTATTTTGAACATTGCCTGTATGTATCTTATTTACAAGCTCACCTAGGCTATTAAATATAATGATGTTTATATCTTCTGAACTTTTGTGAAACTCTATATTGAGTAGGTCATTTGCAGGGTTTGGAAAAACTGTAAAGTAATTATTAGCCTCTTCAATGGATGAGTTGTATTCGCATGATCCGTCATCTATATTAGCATTTTCGTCATAATTAAATGCATCAGGATCAGTACATCCATTTACTCCAAATATACATTCCCCATTAATATCTATGTAGCCATCTAAGCAATTGCCATCACAGTCATACCCTACTAATGAATAAATACATGAATCATCGTCAAGTGTTGCATCTACGTTAAAATTACATGCCTCCTCGTCTGTACATCCACTAATAGATTCACCTACAATTACATTAACCTCAATAGGGTCACTGTAACATGAAGCTCCAAGTGTAGTAATATCCCAATTATAGAAATAGTAGTAGTATGATGTCGAGAATCCTTGACCGTCTCCATCATCATACATGCCCTCAGTAATTTCTAGAACATTGTCTATACTATAAGGGAAATTTGGTAAATCATCTGTTGTTCTTCGAAGCATTGGGTTATTGTCACCAAAATTGTCATTATTCATGGCAGTGTTGGTTGTAAGTATTAAGTTATTACCTTGAGGCACTGACCAATTAAGATTAATTACTGTTCCTTGTTCAGATGCAGGTATATTTACTAACTGACTCAATAAAACAGTGCCATTAATATCTTGAAGCTCAATTGTTCTTTCCCCATCTGTGTTCGTGTAAACAGTAACATTATTTAAAATAAACTCTGAGTCGGCATTAAATCTTAAACCACCATTGTATACTGTTCCACTATATTCACTATCTCCTTCGTGTTCTTCTGCTCCTGTAAAAAATGATTCTGGTTCAACAATCACTTCCTCATTTACAACATAATATGATGTGTTTTCAAATAATGGATTAGTCGAATAACTTTCTCCTTCAAATAAATTGTTTCCGTACTCATCTTGCCATATTATGTTTCCTGTACCGGTTGCATTTAATTCTGCTACTTCACCTGAATCAATAATTAAATCATTTGATATTGGGTTCTCGACGGGATCATTCACGGTGACGTTAATTGTGGCTTCAGAATCACCGCATTGGCTAGATGCATTGAGAGTATAACTGCCACTTTCACTTACTGTGATGGATGTTGCATTTTCACCTGTTGACCAACTATATTCGTCTGCAGTAAGAGAGGATGGACTTAGTGTGATAACTTCTCCATTACAAATATTTGGATTACCATTTTGATCTGTTACGATTTCAATGTTATAACCATCTGCATTTAATTGTTGTGTTAATTCAACTTGAACGGCAGTCCAGTTATTATCTTCATTGGACTCTAGGTAATCATTATTTCTATCAACCTCTCCAATAATCCAATAAATTCCGTTGCAAAGACCGGGCTCTAGGTTTATCCATTGGTCATCTAACCATTCACCATATAAATCTAGCCAACCTGCAGATATACCTTGTTCAATTGGACTGCATCCATATTGTCCTCCGCCAAGACCAAAATTAGGATAGTCACTATTTAATTTTATAGTTCCTCCATTTGTTCCATCGTCAAATTCTGGGAAGAGAGCTAGGTATTCAGGGCTGTATCTGTTTTCGTCTCTACAGTGACCATAATATGTGGAATTTTCTCCAGAACCACATGTTCCATAATCCATCAGGCAAAAACCCATTTTAGCACCATCACTGACAATTGGCCAGTTGAGAGGGTTTGGTTCGTTTGGGTCCATTTTTCTTAGAGTAAAAACCCCCCAATCGTCACTATGATTGTGTCCATGCGTGGGGTGATAAGTCATGCTCCCAGCCATTCTATCATAATATGACATACTGCCGTCCGAATTTCTATGGTAAATTCTTTGCCATGTGATTTGTCTTGCCTCTTCACCGTTATCACAGTAAAAAGATGATAAATTGGCTGTTGGGTCAGTATTGATAATAGTATCATTACCACATATAAAATATGCCCATCCATTTTCATCCACCCCTCTTACAGTTAATGGGCCGGCACCATCATTTGGTGTTGAAGCGCTAATTCGAAGTCTTCCAGCATCCGCACCATTATAGTCTTGAGAATATTCTGTAGGGCCATCACTTACGTCTATAATGCCAAACCAGGATAATTGAATGTCAGGTAACAGGTCGCAATCGGTTTCGTTTGGATCGAGACATTGACAATCTGTAGCATCATTAATGGTACATTGAGCTAGTAAAGAGTTGTTAATTGAAAGTGATAGTGCAAATAAAAAAGCAATAGGGTATAAAAAATTTCTCATAGTTTTAATCTTTAAGTCCTATAAATTTACAATTATTTTTTAAACTCTAACACTTATTTATCAACTTTTTGTATAAGAAATGCATTTTAATCCTATACAAAACATTCTTTATAAGAACAATTGTTCCAAAAAGTCTTGATTTTCTTCATAGATGCATAGAATTATTTTGACAAATTTTGACCCACTATAATTTTATTATATTTGCTTAATATGTTTAGACTGTTAATTATATATATGCTATTTTTCAGTTTTAGTCTAATAGCTCAAGAATATATTGAAATTATAAAAACGGATATCAATATAAGAATGAACCCAACAACATCTTCTACAATTGTAGGTCATGCATTTTTAGGCGAGGTATATAAAAAAAATGGAGAAAATGCTAAATGGTACAGTGTAATTTTGCCTTCCGGAGAAACAAGATGGATATATAAGAAATTGACAAAAATTGTGGATTACACTAATCCCGAAATAGATGAAAAAGATATTTTTATTATTCAGGATGATATTAAAACTGCCTCAAATAAAGCTAGTCTTGATTCAAATGATGAAATAATTAATGGTTTAAATAAAGTAGATATAAATAATATTTTATTAGACCGATATGTACTTTTAGCATTACAAAAATACTCGATAGATCCAGCACAATACGATTTAATCCTAAACTATAAAAAAAAGTTAAAAAGAGAGATTATTCAACCTGTTGCTAATCATTTGGTTAGTGTTAGTCATATTGATTATGATTTATTTAAAATAGATTTTGCTAATATTTATATTGAGACTAAAAGATGTTTTAAACTTGGAACTGCTTTAGATGCTGAAATTTCCATCTATTATGATCAGGAAAATTACTTTGTGCAAGAGCTTTGCTTTGAAGATGGGTATGGTAAAGGTTTTAATAATTGTTATATAATAAAGCATATTTACGAATCTGTACTTAACGAGCCTAATTTAATTGTACTTACTAATGATGGTAAAATAAAAAAAACCAACTTAGTTTTAAAAGAAACAATTTTAAATTTACCTGAATAATTTATTTTTTCGTTTTAGTACTATATATTAGGAAAGGTAAGTTAATAATAAAAGCATGAGCAAAAACGGCAATTTCAAAAATTACAATATAGTAAGGCCATACCCCAAAAAAAGAACTTTCATCTGGAATTAGTGGGTTGTCGGCAATAGGAGGTTTAGAAAGGTACATGTAATTAGACTCTAAAAAATAATTTAAAATACCAACACAAACTACCAGTATTTGAAGTTTAAAAAAAGAAAATAACCAAGATGATTTACGAGGCCACATTTTGAGCACAATAATTGCATAAATTGGTGCTAATACAAGTCCTCCGTGACCTAAAAAAAAATCAATTTTATGTATTAAGCTGTCTCCATGAGTTAATTCAGGCGTTAATAAAGAATGAATGCCACCAGGCATACCAATAAATAATAATATTTCAAAGGCCCATTGTTTTTTATAGATTAACACGTAAATGGCGACAAACCACATTATACCACACAAGTGTAAAGGCAAAGAATCTTGTAAAGACCATAGACCTAGATATATATTATAAAAGTCGATAAAAAAAATTTCAAGTATAAATAAACAAGCAATTCCTATTGTCAGTTTCCTTTTATTTTTGATTGACAAACTTTTTCCAATTACAACTGTGGAAATAATTAATAATAGTGTTATTACATTACATATCCACCATTCTGGAGAAAAAGGAGGGATGACTTTATGAACAATCATTTATAACTAGAATTATAATTAAATCCTAATTTAATTAATTTTTTTTATCATTAATTATGCCAAGGGTTTATTTGTAGTTTTCTTTTTTAATAATTCTGATCTTTTTTGAAAGGATCTTTCTTCGCAAATCCAATGTCCTTTTTTCCAAGTTTTAGTACCGTTTTTTTGAACCTCCCAAAATCCATTGACCCAAATTTGGGTTGGAGAGTTTAAGTTTTTTACTATTTCACTTTTTTCCACTTTTTTAATTTGTTGACTAAAGCTGTTAATAGAAAATAACATTGTCATTGCAATTAAAATTTTTATATTTTTCATAGTTTTCATTTTTTATGCATAAAGCAGTTTCCATTTTTTAATAGGGATTTGTTTCCAATAACCGTCAGTCCACACCCAACCTTGCGAGTCTTTTGTCCATGCACCGTTTACAAAAACATATCCAATTTTTTTTGCTTCCCAGTGTCCGCTTACCCATATATATTGATTGTTTTCTACTTTCCATTGACCATTAATCCAAATTTCAGA
Source organism: Flavobacteriales bacterium TMED191 (assembly GCA_002171975.2). Taxonomy (NCBI): domain Bacteria; kingdom Pseudomonadati; phylum Bacteroidota; class Flavobacteriia; order Flavobacteriales; species Flavobacteriales bacterium TMED191. Next base: position 160 of record NHIO02000006.1, on the reverse strand, counting down.
TCTTTTTTTAATATGTTGTTTAACAATTTTTTCTGGTATTTCGATTTTTTCGGCCAATACGGGTCCCTGATTTTGAGCATTAGAGATTGATGTTGCAAATAGTACTATTATTCCTACAGCAATTAATTGGGTCAAATTTTTCATAGTATTCAATTTTAGT
>NHIO02000005.1 GCA_002171975.2 Flavobacteriales bacterium TMED191 | reverse complement strand
GGATGGAGAGGATGGTAACTGGGATGGAGAGGATGATAACTGGGACGGAGAAGATGATAATTGGGACGGAGAAGATGATAATTGGGATGGAGAGGATGATAACTGGGATGGAGAGGATGATAACTGGGACGGAGAGGATGATAACTGGGATGGAGAAGATAATACTAATAGTTGGGAAAAAGTGGAATGGCTTGATGATGATTGGAGTGATTTTGAATGGTTTATTTATTGGGACGATTTAGACCTTAATATTATTGATTGGATTAATGTTCCATGGGATATAATTATTGATTTAGATATTGCTCCTGAAGACTTTATTGATTATATTTTTTCAATATTTGGACAAACCTTTAATTGGACTAATTTTATAGATAATCATGCTAATAATGTAAGTATTATTGAAAATCTAAATAATCCTATTATTATCACTCATAATATTAATTTATTAGGTCAAAATGTGATCCATTATAATCAGATTATTATTCAATACCATAATAATGGATTTGTAAATAAGCAATTTTTGATTAAATAATGTTTTTCAAAAATTTCATATATAGCTTTTATTTACAATTATGTCTAAAAAGATAATAATTATTGGCTCAGGGATAGCTGGTCTCTCAACAGCACTTAGACTTTCCAGAAAAGGTTTTGATGTTAAAGTTTTAGAAAAAAATTCATATTTGGGTGGTAAAATTGCAGAAATTTATAAAAATGGATTTCGATTTGATACTGGTCCCTCATTATTTACTATGCCAGAACTTTTAGATGAATTAATAGATAAAGCAAAAATTGATAAAACTAGTAGTTTTGAATACCTAAAATTAAAATTAGCTTGTCGTTATTTTTTTAACGATGGTACTTTAATAAATGGATACTCAGATAAACATATGTTTGCCATTGAAGCTGCAAATAAAACTAATATTTCTCCATTTAAAGTCAAACGTTATTTAAAGTATATTGAGTTTATTTATAAAACTACAAGTAAGATATTTATTGAAAAATCTTTACATAAAATTTCGACATATTTTTCATTTCAAACGTTTTTAGCTTTTTTTAAAATTCCATTTTTAAGCATTTTTAGATCTATGAATGCTACAAATACAATATTCTTAAAAAACCGTAAACTTGTTAAAATCTTTAATAGGTTTGCAACCTATAATGGCTCTAATCCTTATGTTGCTCCAGGTATATTAAATGTTATTGCTCATTTAGAATTTAATAAAGGGGTTTATCTTCCTAAGAATGGAATGAGGTCAATTGTTGATTTTCTTCATACTTTATGCTTAAGTAATGGTGTGAAATTTGAAACTAATTCCAAGGTAGATCGAATTAGTGTTGAAGACAATAAAGTTCAAGGAGTATATTCAAATAATATATTTCTTCCTGCTGATGTAGTGGTATCAAATATAGACATTCATTATGTATATAATAATTTGTTGGATTCTACTTATTTTCTTGATTCAAAATTGAAAATGCCTAAATCATCTTCTGCAATTATATTTTATTGGGGTATGAACAATGAATTCAAAGAATTAGATTTACATAATATTTTCTTTGCCGAGGATTATAAACAAGAATTTGATAACATAAGAATAGGAAAAGATATATACCATGATCCTACTATTTATATTAATATTACATCTAAATATATTGATGGTGATGCTCCTAAAGGATGTGATAATTGGTTTGTTATGATTAATGTTTCACATGATAAAGGTCAAGACTGGGATACTTTAATTAATGAAGCTAAAAAAATAATTATTAATAAATTAAACAGTATTCTTAAATGTAATATTGAAAAAAATATAATTGTTGAAAATTTTAATGGACCAAAGGATATTGAATTAAAAACAGGTTCTTTTCAAGGTTCTTTATATGGCTCATCATCAAATTCAAAACTTTCTGCATTTTTGCGTCACTCAAACTTTAGTGCTCAAATAAAAGATTTATATTTTTGCGGTGGTACAGTTCATCCTGGTGGAGGAATTCCTCTAGCTCTTAACTCTGCTAAAATTGTTGCAAATGAAATTAATTAATAATAAAACAATGATCCAAAATATAGCTGGTTTTATTATCATTTTATTACATTTTGTTGGTATGATTGGTTTATCTAATGATTTTTCAAGAAATTTTTTCCTCTCACTTGTGCCTTTTAATCTACTTCTGACATTTGCAATTTGCTTTTTGTTTATATCTTATAGAATCAATTTTAAGCCAATTGTTATTATATTTTTATTAGGTTTTTTTATCGAAGTATTAGGTGTTAAGACCGGATTGTTATTTGGTGAATATAATTATGGGAATTTTTTAGGCATACAATTTTTAGAAGTTCCACTGTTAATTGGTGTTAATTGGTTAATATTAGTGTTCTGTACTTATGGTTTTGTTAGTAAATTCACAGATAATAGTATTTTAAAGGTTTCTATTTCCTCTCTTTTAATGGTTTTACTAGATATACTGATTGAACCAGTCGCAGTAAAATTAGGTTTTTGGAGTTGGTCAAGTTTATATATTCCAATTCAAAATTATCTTATGTGGTTTATTACAAGTTTATTAATGCATTTTATATTATTTAAATTTCATGTACGAATTTCATTTAAATTATCCTTATATCTCATGATTTCACAGTTAATGTTTTTTATTTTTTTATTATTTGTTTTATGAATTTAATTGATCAATCTTTTTTATATCTCCTTTTGATGATTCTCTCTATAAGTTATCCATTGTTGAACAGTTTCGAACAAAAGATAAAATTTATAAACTACTGGAAGGCATTGTTTCCCTCAATAATAATAATGATGATGATTTTTATTCCATGGGATATATGGTTTACATCTGTTGGTGTTTGGAGTTTTAATAAAAATTATATTATTGGTTACTTTATTTTAAACTTACCTATAGAAGAGTGGTTGTTTTTTATTTTTATACCATTTTGCTGTGTTTTTATTCATGAGGTTTTAAATTATTACTTTCCTATTAATATTATAAATCTAAGTTCACGATTTGTTAGATTTTTTTCGATTATTTTATTTTTGATTTCAATTTTATTTATTTCTAAATTATATACTTTTTGTGTTTTAATAATTACAGCTATTTCAGTATTTGTTATTTCTTTTCAAAATAAAATATTTATTAATGATTTAATTAGAACATATCTAGTTAGCTTAGTTCCCTTTTTATTAGTAAACGGTGTTTTAACAGGAAGTTTTAATAGTCCAGTGGTAATATATAATTCTCAAGAAATTATCAATATTAGACTTTTTAATATTCCATTTGAAGACTTTTTATATTGTTTTTCTATGCTATCATTGACAATTCTGCCATATGAAATTTTTAAAAAAAATTATCTTTATAACTAGTTCATAAGTTTTTGAGAGTATGAACAAAACCATGATTTTCTATTATCACTAGTTAATATTGATGTTACAGGTTTTTTTTGAGGTGTTAGATTCTTTCCGTAAATATTTAAATTAAAATTAGATATATGAAATGGATTTTTAAAATCTTTTAATTCTGCACCTCCACATTCAAGGCTTTTAGTCATTATTTCTGTAGTCTTTTTTATTAATTTAGTTTTTTTTCTAAAAGATAGATTTTTCCACTTTTCTTCTGGATGAATTCTTGCAGCGAATAAGGACTCAGATTTTATGTAATTTCCGACACCAGGAAATAATTTTTGATTCATCATTATTTTGCAAATTTTATTACAACCCTTTATTTTTTCCTCAAGGTATTTAATGTGATATGTAGGGTCATAATTAGGATTTAGTATGTCAATTTTTTTGTTATATAGTTTTTCGATTTGTTCTTCTTTAAATATTCTCATATTACCAAACTTTCTTACATCCTGAAAAAATAGAGATTTTCTGTTATCACTAACAATAAAATGACAGTGTTTTATTTTTTTTTGACTCCATCCTCCGGTCATTCCCAGATGAAAGTTAAATACTAGTTGATTATTTAGGTTTATAAAAATGTTTTTACCAATTGTATAGGTTTTGGGATAATTATTAATATTTGTATTTACAGTTTTAAAAACTTCATTATATTTTTTTTTATAATAGTCAGTAATTATTGTGAATTTTACAATTTTACTCTCATTAAAAAAAGAGTTGAAATAATTTGATGCAATTTTAACTTCGGGTCCTTCGGGCATAATTAAAAACTATTTATTTCTAAATTAATTTTATTGTAATTTTATTATTGTGAATTTAGTATTTTATTTACGATGATTTATAATCATATTATTTTTTTAAAAAATAATTAAAATTAATTTAATTTTTATGTCAAGAGTTCTTGTTAATGATTTAATGCAAAAAAACTATGTTTACTTTTTAACAGAGAGTCCTGGTCATAATTTTCATCCTGATTTTGAACCAGATTTAACTCCCCAAAAAATGCTTGAATTAGGTGTTTTTGGCGGTAAGTATATGACTGATTGTATAAATGAATTTCCATCTGAGTGGTTTCAATATGCAAAATTGTCTCCTAATTGTAAAAATATTGAATTAAATTTTTTCAAGGTAGATGCTTCATTGTCATTATCTGCATGGAGAGAAAAGGGTTGGATTTACTCTGATGATCCAAGAGGTTGGTTTCAATGGTATTGTAGATATTATATGGGACGAAGAATTGAATTTGAAGATTCAATACAAATTAAAAGATGGAAGGCAATTCGTCGTCATGTAGGTGCAATTAAAAAAAATTGTGATCCATTAGATTTGAAATGTAGACCTAAGCAAAGACAAGCTCTATTGCATTGGGCATATGATTCTAGAAAGATGTAGGAAGTTAGATTTTTAATGCTCCGAAAAGACTGTCAGTCTTTTTTAATTACCCCCGTAGATTGCGACAAATTGCACAGAGTCATTAAAATCTACTTGTACTAATACAATATCCGTGCCAAACTTTAATTTTATATTTTTATTTTAATTTTTTTTAAATTTTACATAAAATTAATTTAGTACTAGTTAAATTTTTTAGTAGATTAGGCTTATAAAATGAAAATATATGAAAACATACCATGCTCACTTAATTAACTCTATTGCATTAATTTTAATGCCACTTTGGGCCTATATCTGCTTTGAAGCTACACCTGAAAAAGAATCTCTATCTTTAACAGCTATGATACCACTTATTCTAGGTGTTATTTTATTATTTTGCTACAATGGTGTTAAAAACCAAAACAAAATTATTGCTCATATAGCTGTTTTAGTCACTTTAATTGCAGTATTAGGATTATTTATGCCGTTAAAAGCTGCAATTGCAGACGGTAGAAGCACCTCAGTATTAAGAGTTTGTGTAATGTTAGCTACAGGGATATGGGCTATGATCTCCTTTATTAAGAGTTTTATTGCTGCTCGTAGAAATAAATAACGAATTTTAAGAGTGTAGCTTTTTCTGCTTGTCTAATAGTACTTCTTCTTCTTCAACAATTTCTTCGTTTGGAACACAACAATCTACTGGACATACAGCAGCACATTGTGGCTCTTCATGAAATCCTTTGCATTCTGTGCATTTATCTGGAGAAATATAATATACTTCGTCACTAATAGGATTAATACTTTTATTTGCATCAATATCTTCTCCTGACATTAATTTTACATTACCGTTTAATGAAGTTCCTTCAGCCATATTCCAAGGCATTCCACCTTCATATATTGCGGTATTTGGGCATTCAGGTTCACATGCTCCACAATTTATACAAGCGTCAGTTATTTTTATCGCCATAATATATTTTAAATTAACAAAGTATTAGTTGTCTTTTTAATCAATAAGTGGAATGAAATAGACATTTTAAAAGTACAAATCTAACTTTTAAAGTAAAAAAATTCAAATTTTAATTCTTATAATTTTAATCTTAATCCTAGATAAGCTTCTCTCCCTTTTGTAGGTCCCCATATATTAGAGATGTTAAAGTATTGTCCAAATGGATCGTTTGCACTAATAATTGGATTTTCTTGATTGAAATTGAGAATATTTTCACATCCAATATAAAATTCAATGTATTTTATTTTTTGGGTGAATTGTAAATTTAACATCGAGTATGGTTTAGAGTATTTTGGTCTTTGATATTCTATAGGATTATTGCTTGTGTTTTGTAATTTTTTACGTCCAAACCAATGAAGATTAAAATCAAAATGCCAATTTTTATTAATTGGTTTATATGAAAATGTATTTAGTATATGATGTTTAGATATAAATGGCAACCGATGCTTATGATTATGTTGTATTCTATAAACATCCAAATAATTATATGCGAGTTTTATTCCAATTTCGTTTATTATTTCAATTCCTATTTCAGCTTGCAGTGAATTACTTTTACTTTTACCTTGAAAGTTTTCTAAAATAATTAATTGCGGATTTGTGTCATAGTCCGGAAAAATTTGATTTCTAAATGAAGTAGAATATGCATCTAAAATAAATTGTAACTCTATATTATTTAGGTATATGGCATGCAGTAAATTAAATCCAAAATTAGTTGCTTTTTCAGGTTTTAAATTTGATCCTATTATAATATTTTCATTTGAACCAAATAATTTAACATACTCAGTAAATAAATTTACTGTTTTCCATCCTGATCCACAATTTAACCTACCAACTGTATTTTCTGAAAAATTATATTTTAATAACATTCTAGGAGTGTGCATCCAACCATGGGTATTATGATTATCTAACCTAAAGCCGGTTATTAGCTCTATATTTTCTTGCCATTTGAATGTATTCTCAATATATAAACCAGGTATTTTTTCATTTTTGAAATACTCTCCTCCGTATGTCTGATTGAAGTTGTTGTTAAGCTCAATTCTTTCATCAATAATTAGATTTTTAAATGAAAATCCTGATTCAAGATTATGGTCATTCCAATTGGTTGAATATGCTAATTTAAAATAGTATTGTTTTTGATCAACCAAGTATTTTGTGGTTCCAAAAAAAGAATTTTGTTTATGTTGTGATAATGCAGATTTAAAAATAATCGCTTTATTATTAAAGTTGAAAGACGAACTTATATGTATTTCTGGTTGTTGAAAATTAATTTTTTGTCCATAATTAATTGTATCGCCAAGATTATCTTTTGGCTCAAAATCAATTTCTCCACCAATTCGTTCTTCATCTAAATATCTTAGTGTAATAGCTGTGAATATACCATCGTTATTTTCTAAACCATATATCCATTTATTATAAATTGAGTATTTAGTAGTTTTTGGTAGGTCTAAAAAATTATCATTATTAATATCATTGATCTTTGCAGGCTGAGACGAGTGAATTGATAAAATATTTTTCCAATTATTAATTTTATAATTATAATCAATATTAAGTTGTTTTGCATTAAAGCTATTTGTGTATAGATTTAGAAATACTTTCTCTGTTTCTTGATGACCTTTTAATTGAATATTGATTTGTCCTGAAATACTTTCATGCCCTTGAAGAACAGATGCAAGTCCTTGAGATATATGAATATTGTCAATTATTGTGCCGGGAATAGCGCTTATCCCGTATGTATAGTTTGCTCCATTAACTATTGGTATTCCATCAATGAGAATTTGATTATAAATTCCAGATAAACCTAAAATACTTAATTCTTTTGTATTTGTAATTATATTAGTTGTTTTAGATTCGACACTTATTTGTGTTTCAAAACAACCAGCTAGATCGCAACATGCTGCTTTTGTTAATTCCTCAGCAGTAATGATTTCAGTTTTAATTGCATTAATTTTATCAACATACGTTCCCACTTTATTTTCTGTTAAATTAATAGTTTTTAAATCAGTTTCAGGTTGCAGCGGGATATTACCTAAATCATATGAATTTTTAATTGTAATAGTATCATTTTGATAACCTACAAAACTGATAATAATTTTATTATTATTTGTTTCTCGATTTTTGATTTTAAAATTTCCTTCAGAATCAGTAATTGAACCAATATTTGTATTTATCCAATAAATACTTGTGTTTACAAGTGGATTATTATTTTCATCTACAACTTTTCCACTAATATAATTCTGACCATTAATAATTAAAGGGGATAGTAATAAGAAAAAACTAAAGTATTTAAAAATCATACTTATTGAGTATATTTACAATTACTATAAATATAGTGATTTTCGGGGTAGCTTTGTCAGGAGTATTTAAAAATCAATACTTATTGAGTATATTTACAATTACTATAAATATAGTGATTTTCGGGGTATAGCTTAGTCCGGTTAAAGCGCACGGCTGGGGGTCGTGAGAGCGGTAGTTCGAATCTACTTGCCCCGACTTTATTTAATTAAATAATATACTGTAACCAACAGATGTGTAATTGAATAGATGATTAATACCCGATCCTAACGAATAATCTAATTGCATATTATCTTTAATTAGATATGTGAAGCCAAGGTTAATTTTACCCAAGTATTGATTGAGTTCAATTATTTCTCCATATGGTTCGATGTATGTATTGAATTTATCATTTACCTGGAAACTTGTAACAAATGAATATGTCAAACTCCAAGTTTCTCCAAACATATAATCATACCCTATATTATAAGCTATTTGAGTTTTACTAGTAGATGGGTGCGATATACAAAGTTTATTAATTAATCCTAACTTATTATTACTATACGAATTTGATGAATTAGGAATGTTAAAATGTGACATTAGTGCAATTTCAGTAGAACTATTTAATTTTTGAAATACTTGTAACTTAAATCCTGCTTGTAGATCTTTAAATCCGGTTATTGTATTAGAATGATAAATTTTGTGTTCAATTTCTTGGAATACTCTTAGTTCTATATTTTCTGTTAAACCAAATCTAAGTAGAGAAGAGGGTAAAAGTAGTTTTTTTTCAGCGTTATCTTCCTCAGATAATAAAATTCCTGTTTCAATTTGAAATGATCCTTTTGGTATTGTTGAAGACCCCTCTGTTTGATCCGGTCTATCAGTTGTAATTGTTTGTGAAAACAGTGATATTGTGAATAAGTAGCAAAGGATAAAGAGATATTTTTTTTTCATTTATTATAGTACTATATTAATTGCCTTAAATATAAACTATAATAGCATTATATATGAAAAAGTTAGAAATTATTGAATTTTTTTTAAACGAGAGGAGTAAACAGGATTCTAAATGGGGAGAGCAGAATCATGATGTATTTAAATGGTTAGCTATTTTAGGTGAAGAAGTTGGCGAAATTAACAAAGCTGCTTTAGAGAATAAATATGATGAGATTATAAATGAACTAATTCAGACAGGTGCTGTTGTAATAGCTATGATTGAATCACTAGAGAGAAATAAGAATAAATAAACGGATTTATAAATTTATTATGAATTTATTGTTAAATTAATTTTCAATTCTTTTATTATAACTAATAACCAATGTCGTTAGACTATAGTCATTTATTTAAATCTTTTAATAAAGTAGATCTTAATGCTATTAAAAATGTAAGTCTGATGTCTAGAGTTGATGAAAAATTTGCTTTTCATGAGTCTAAACTATTTGATATACTTAATCAATTAACTAAGCATTATAATATCCTACTAATTAATAATAAAATGGTGCAGGATTATCATACTTTGTATTTAGATACTGATGATAGGTTGTTTTTTCATCAACATCATAATGGTAATTATGCCCGAAATAAAGTGAGATTTAGGAAATATGTCGATAGTGGACTGTGTTTTTTAGAGATAAAGCACAAAAACAATAAAAAAATGACTATTAAAAAAAGAATTCAAGTAGATTCAATTCCTGATAAAAATTTAACATCTGAACAAAAAGATTATATAGATTCAATTTTGGAGCAAAATAATACTCTAATATCTCAGCAGACAATATGCTTTCATAGAATGACTTTTATTCATAATAATAATTTAGAAAGATTAACTATTGATATTAATTTATCATATTCGCATAAAAATCAAAAGGGAGAATTTAAAAATCTTGTTATTGCTGAATTAAAAAAAGGAAAATCTCAACCTACTTCAGATTTTAAAAAAATCCTTAAAAAATATAATATTAACCCTTTAAGATTAAGTAAATATTGTATGACAACTCTAATGCTTGATAAATCTGTTAAATACAATAGATTTAAGGAAAAATTATTATTAATTAATAAAATTATTAAACCATGATATTACATTTACTTTTAGATAGTGCAGAATTTTTAGGCGCACCTATATTTGATTCAAAGGACTTTTTTCGTTTATTGTTAAAGACGTCTTTTAATCTAGGGGTTGTTTTAATTATTGCTAGATGCATTTACTATCCTATTACTAAAAACAAAGATTACTTATTTACTTACCTTTTAATAAGTTTAACAGTTTTTATCCTATGTGTTTTATTAGATGATGTTAAGTTGCAACTTGGGTTTGCATTAGGTTTGTTTGCTATTTTTGGTATTATAAGATATAGAACTGATCCAATTCCTATAAAGGAAATGACTTATCTTTTTTTGGTTATTGGAGTATCAGTTGTTAATGCTTTGGCAAATAAAAAGATTAGTTATGCAGAATTATTATTTGCAAATTTCATTATCGTATTTATAACTTTTGGAATGGAAAGGCTCTGGTTGTTAAAACATGAGTCGAGAAAGATGATTTTATATGAGAAGATTGAACTAATAGTTCCAGATAAGAAAGAACTTTTACTAGATGATTTAAAGGCACGTACAGGACTACAAATTATTCGTTATGAAATAAAAAAAATTGATCTAGTAAGAGATGTAGCTAGTATATGTGTTTATTATTATGAAGAGGAATCTTAATTTTTATATTTTTATACTTCTACCTTATTTTATTCTTTGTCAATCATCATCTTTAATAAATGATATTCAGACTTGGAATAGTGTTGAATTTCAATATAAAAAGATAAAGAGAACTGAACTTTCTCTTGAATTAGGTCTTCGTCATGATGATAACTTAAATAATTTTTCTAAGTTTTTAACAGATTTTAGTTTGAGAAGAAGCTTTAATAATTATATCGACTATTCAATCGGTTTTAGATTTGATAGAAAAGAAAATAAAGGTTCATTTGACGATAGAATTAGATATTATTTTGATAACTATATAGTTTATGAGGTATTTAAAAATTTTGATTTAAAGTCAAGGTTAAGGTATCAAAATCAAAGACTATTAGGAGTTTCGTCAAGTCAAAACTCTATTAATAAACTTAGACATAAAATATCTCTAAATAATAATATTAAAAAAAATATAAATATCTTTCTTGGTTCAGAGATTTTTTATGAATTTGGTGAGGGTTTTGAAAAATATAGAATCCTTTCTGGATTAAAAAAAAGGATCTCCAAAAATTTTTCTGCTTCAATTGTTGGACTATTTCAAAATGATTTTGACTCTAACAATGAAAAGTCAATTTTTGTACTAAAAACAAAATTAGTTTACTCATTCAAATAATTATATTTAAAAATATTTAAAATGTATATTAGCAATAACTTTAAATTTCTTTCATGTCTTTTTTTCGTTTATATTTTTTAATTTTTTTACCTTTTTTACTTCAAGCTCAAAGTCTTCCTGAATCTTATTTTTTTTCAAATGACAATAAAGAACTCTCCAGAGGAGGTTTGGTTTTTGATGAGGGTCTTTACTCTGAACTTAGTATTGATACAATCTTTCTTTATTTTGATCAATCTAATTTTTGGGATCAATTACATGAAAACTATTGTGATAAAATAAATTTATCTGCCTCACTACTTTATAAAGGGGAGGTTTATAGTGAAGTTGGTGTTAGGTTTAAAGGTCAAACTTCTTATTTTAATACTAATGGAAATTCTGGAGGCGGTCCTGGTGGTGGTCCTGGAGGTGGTCCTGGAGGTAATTCAGTTGATACAGATAAGAAGTCATTTAATATTGAAATTGACTGGTTAAATGATCAAGATATTGATGGCTATGAGACTATTAACCTAAATAATTGTTATCAAGATCCAAGTTTTTTAAGAGAATTTACATTTGAAAAACTTGCTAGAAATTATATCCCAGCCACAAAAGTTAATTTTATTCAGTTAATGATTAATGATCAAAACTGGGGACTTTATCCAAATGTTCAACAATTAGATAAGAAACATGCAGGTGAGTGGTTTTTTGATAATGAATGTACTAGGTGGAGAGCTGAAGATCCTAATTCTGAAGCCCCTGGTTGTGGTGAATTAATTAATGGGGGAGGACCTGGAGCTGGTGGACCAGACTTTGGTGCAGGCTCATCATCAATGAATTATTTAGGTAATGATACTTTAAGTTATCTGTCTTATTATACACTTAAAAAAAGTTATATTGACAATCCATGGGAAAATTTAATTAATGCATGTCAAGTAATAAATCAAGTTGATAATATTAGTGATGCAGATATATATGCGTTTTTAAATCAATACCTCGATTTAGATGCAACCTTATGGCATCTAGCTATTGAAAATATTTTTTCTGATGATGATAGTTATATAAATAAAGGAGGTATGGATTATTATGTATATTATGATGTGTATAATGAACGGATTTTACCAATTGAATACGATGGGAATACTGTTTTTGGTAACCCTAATTGGAGTCCATTTTATAATGTTGATGACGTTGATTTTGCACTCCTAAATAAATTATTAGAAATTCCTGAATTAAGACAAAGATACCTTGCACATTTTAGAACTATTTTAAGAAATAGTTTTTCAGCAAATTATATTAATAGTGAAATAGATGAATTTGCAGATTTTATTAATATGCATGTTTATAATGATCCTCAAAAAATTTATTCTTATAATGAATTTTTAAATGAAGTTGAAAATTTAAAAGAATATTTTTTAGATAGATCAAATTATTTATGGTCAAACAATGAGGTTTCTCAAGTTGATATTAACATCTCATCTGTTGAATATTATGTTGGAAACTCACTTTTTTCGCAACCTAATTCTTACGATGATGTGTTAGTTAGTGTTGAGTTAAATTCGGATGTTGTTAATCAAGTTAATCTTTATTACGGAACAGGATTAACTGGAAGGTTTGAAAGAGTGGTTATGGATTATGACTCTAACAGTGGAAAATATAATTATTATATTCCATCACAGGAATCAGGAAGTTATGTTCGCTATTATATTGAGGCAATAGGCAATAATGAGACAAGATCTTACAGTCCTGAGGGTGCAGAGCATAATGTTTATATTTATCAAGTTAAGCCTGATGTGATTAATTATATTAACTCAGATATTGTAATTAATGAGCTAATGGCATCTAATGACTTTACAGTTGCTGACGAAGCTGGAGAATTTGATGATTGGATCGAGATATATAATAAAGGTTCAGAAGCTATTAACCTAGGTAGTTTAAATTTATCCGATGATATATTAGCCCTAGATAAGTATACTTTTCCATCTATAACATTGAACCCTGATAGTTATTTGATTGTTTGGGCAGATGATGATGAGGAAGAGCAAAGTAATATGCACGCAACATTTAAATTATCTGCTGCAGGTGAACAGGTTTATCTTTCTGATAGTAACGGTAATATTTTAGATGAAGTTATATTTGCTGAACAACAAACTGACATGGCTTATGCACGAGTCCCTAATGGTATTGGAGATTTTATAATTCAAAGTCCAACTTTTTTTGCAAATAATGATTATCTATCTATAATGATTGATGACTCTTTATTAGATGATAAGACTGTAATATCCACCTATGATATATTAGGTAGAATTAATAATAGTAAGGAATTTTTTGTTATAAAAGTTTTTAATGATGGATCTGTTGTGAAGCAATTGATAACTGATTTTCAAAAATAGATTTAGATGTTATATTTAAATCTACTTTTGAATTAATACCACTTACATTTCCTGTTCCGCTGTATTGCCATATTACTGGGCATTTAAAGCTTAATAAGTTTGGTGTCTTTCCAGGAGTATTGTTTTTAGGAATTGTTTTAATACCATGTTGTCTTGCAATCCAAAATTTATAATCTTTGAAATCTTGCCATAAGTATAGATTAAAGAATTTTTGTGGAGAGTAAATAATAGGTTTTGTATTGTATTCTTTTTCAATTAATTCTAAGAACTTTCGAAGTTCTTTTTTAAATATTTTAGTGCTAAAATTGCTTTTTTCCTCTACATCAACTGCAATTGGTAACTTTCCAAATTTATTATTGTGTATTTTAAAATTTTCAAATTGCTCAATAGCTAACTCATTTGGTCTAAAATAATGATACACTCCAAAAGGGATATTAAGTTTTTCTAGTTCAATAATATTTTGCTTGAAGGAGTTGTCACTGCCATTTTTGCCCATTGTTGTTCTTATATAAACAAAATCTATTTTTGGGTTAGTATTTTGCATGACCTTATCCCATTTTATTGATTCTTTATCATCTTGATAGTGGGATACATCAATTCCAAATATTGACTCATCGTCTGTATATATAGTACAATTTTTTTTACAACTAATTAGGCAGATATATAGCAATAAAATGCTATAGAATTTAAACATCTTCTTTTATTTCTTTTTTTGAGGCTTTAAATAGAAAGTTGGTGAATTTAATGTCACTGAGAATTTCCTCTAAAATAGATGTTTCACCATACTGATCAAAACATTTGTTAATCTCTGCTTCTTTAGCTTGAAATGATCTCCCAAATTCGATATTACATTTAAGTTTGTTTTTTTTGATTTTTTCAACTTCATCCTTGGAGAAACGACTATTAATATCATTTAGAATTGGTGTTGTGAAACAAGTGCATTTTAAATTATCTTCATCTTCACATAGTTTAGAAATATTATCAAGAATATTTGTTCCTGAAAAATGTTGATATCCCATATAAAAGATAATTACTGTAATTAAAATAATAATTAACCTAAATAACAATTTAGTTACAAATTTAAGTGCCATAAATGACAAGATAATCGCGGCAATAATGATTAATATTTGTGTTGTTTCCATGTTACAAAGATATATAATTAGTGTCTTATAAGGAGTTTTAAACTACAAATCTTTTTATTTGACTTAATCCATTAGAAGTTGATATTTTAAGTATATAGATTCCTCTTCCAATAGGTTTGTCTAAAAAATCTAATAGATTAATTTCTGTAGCTGAGTTAATTTTTCTTACAATTAAATTGCCATTGACATCATATATCTCAATTTGAGAATTTTTTCCACATTTATTTAGTTTAATAATTGTATTACTGCTAATGGGGTTTGGGTAGATGGTATTAATAACACTAGTATTATTTTCTATGTTGGTAGTGTTTATATTGTCAGGGCTGATATTTAGAGTAATATCAAATATACCATTTGAAATATCATTAGAATCTGGAAATAATGTAATAATTCTATCTGATGCATTTTCACTTGAAGCCCAAGGATCTAAAGGGATACTTATGTCACCATCGAAGTAGATTTGAGAAGTTAATTCAGTATTTAAATATGTGACTTTATAATGTATGTGACTTGGTCTATAGTATGATCCGTTTAAATACTTTCCTGGTATTACAGTTAGAAATGAGTAGTTGCCAAAGTTATCGGTATTAATCTGCCCCCGAAAATAATTCTTTTCATAGGAGGAGTTCAAGAACTCATTTGTTTTACTATTAAACGAACCTTGATTTGCATGCCAAATTTCAACTAATGCATTTGGAATAGGTGTTTTGCAATCCGATGCGTATACTGTGCCAGAAATAATTAGAAAGTTTTGGTTTGAATCATTTATATCAAATGGTGTAATATTATATAGGTTCAAGTAATTACCTGCATAAAATGGACCTTCAATATCACTAGTTGTAATTTCACATCCATCATTAGAATTAAATGCGTATAATTTAGTTGGTAGTAAACTAATTACACCTAATTTCATTAATGTTTTAATAAAGAATCGTCTATAATTTTTCAATACTAAATATTTTAATCGTTATAAATATACATATTCATAAATTATCAGTAGTTTATAAAATTTACTTTGTTATTAAATATTTATTAAAATTATTATTATAATAAGAATTTTATACTATATTGCTTGAATATGCAAAGAAGAGGTAGACCATCTACTCAACCGCCAAAATTAAGGGATGGATTTTATATAGAATTAAGAACTCACGGTTCTACATCAGCGATTAAGATTATTCGTAAGAATATGCAAGAAGTTGAACGTGCCATAGAGATGTATTCAAAAAACAAAATAGTCAAATATTTAGGTCAAGTCAAGAAAGGAAAGTGGATTGACGGAGACAATAAGGGCAAATCCTGCTAACTAAAATTTATTTAGAATTATTTTAAATATTATTTAGAACTATTATAAATAATTTATTATTTTTGCTTCGCTATTTAGAAATATTCTAAATATAAGTATTAGTTTAAATTATTTTAAAATGAATTTTCCCAAGAACATATTTTACATAACTTTTTTAATCGCAGCTCCACTTTTTATTGTGAGTTGTGATAAAGATGATGACCATGATCATGATGATCATGACGATCATACACATATTGTAGCACCAACAACATATGAATTTATAAGAAATGGTGAATCTTCTGTTTCTTTTTCAGGTCAAACATGTAGAGTTCAGATGACAACTGATATATATAACGCTATGAATGTACAAAATGCATTTTCAGCTTTAGAATTTGAAACTATGTTTAGCGAGGGAACTGGTTTTGACTTAGCATACGATAGTGGTATAAATGTTGGTTCAAAAACATCTGCTGCAGTTAGACAACAATTTATTGATATGTTTACTACATTGCAGGATGTATATGCAAATTGGGAAAATATTGCATCTATTGGTGTTGCTGGTCAAATAACTACTAGTTCTGGTTCAACTTATCAAGTCGATTCTAAAGGTCTTGAATTAGATCAAGCTTTTATTAAAGGATTGATGGGTGCTTTTGTAGTAGATCAAATTTCTAATAATTATCTTACTACAACAAAATTAGATGGTGGTCATAATGATGAAGCTCAGATAGAAGCAGGTGATAATTATACTGATATGGAACATTACTGGGATGAAGGATTTGGTTACCTGTATGGTTATAATAATGAACATGTTGGAGGATCTGATAATAATGCAAATGGACCTGCTGAAGGTCATGGTGTACTTGTAAATAAGTATTTAAAAAAGCTTAATGAAGGATCTCATCCTGGAATTGCTAATACTATTTATGATGCATTCAAATTAGGTAGAGCTGCAATTGTTGCTGGTGACTATATACTAAGAGATGAGCAATCTGCAATTGTTACTGAACATTTAGATAAAATTATTGCTCAAAAAGCAATTGACTACTTATCAAGTGCTGCTAGTACATTAGGTGACGGTGGAGAAAGAGAAGATACTTTTCATGGTTTATCTGAAGGATATGGTTTTGTATTAAGCTTACAATACACAAGTTATTTTACTAATTCTGAAGTTACATCCATGTTAAATCAAATGATGGAAGGTGATGGTTTTTGGGATATAACTGTAGATGAATTAAATACTATGGTTTCGCAAATCCAAACTGTTTCAGGTCTATAATTTATACTTACTTTTAAAGGTGTGTTGCTAAATTTTCTACTTAATATTTGGGGTAAATTATTACGTAACAAGTAACACACCTTTTTTAGCTTTTATCTTTATTATGAAAAAAATTATTTATTTACTTACAATTTCACTTCTAATACTTTCATGTGACACTGATAATAACGAAGAGGATGTATTAGGTGATGGATATGATCGTCAATCTGTACTTATTAATTGGGCAGATAATATTATCACACCTGCTTATGAGAATTTTAATATAAGTCTACAATCATTAAATGAAAGTGTACAATTGTTTATTTCAAGTCCCAATGAAAATAATTTAAACGCTTTATCAGAACAATGGTTAACTGCCTACTTAAAATGGCAATATATAGAAATGTTTGATTTTGGTTTTGCTGAAGTGATAAATTTCAAAAATAAAATGAATGTATATCCTGCTGATTCTGATTTCATTGATTCCAATATTATTAGCGAAATTTCAGATTTAAATAATAATAGTTATAATGATGCAAGAGGATTTCCTGCACTAGACTATATGCTCCATGGTATAGCACCAAATGAAGCTTCAATAGTTTTATTATATCAAAATGATATTAGATACATTAATTATTTAGTTGCTATTATTGACAATATGATTTATAATACAAATTTAGTTATTGAGGATTGGACAAGTAATAAAAGTGATTTTATTAATAATACTGATAATACTGCAACTTCATCTATCAATAAAGTGACAAATGATTATATATTTTATTATGAAAAGGGATTTCGAGCAAATAAGTTTGGAATACCCGCAGGTGTCTTTTCATCAAGTCCCATTCCTACTAGTGTTGAAGCTTTTTATAAAAAAGATGTTTCACAAATTTTAGCATTAGAAGCACTTCAAGCATGCGAGGATTTTTTTATAGGCAAGCACATTGACTCAGATTTACTAGGTCCTAGCTTTAACTCATATCTTGACTATTTACCGAGTTCATCTGATGGTATTTTAGTAACTGATATATTATCTCAATTCTCTATTGCTAGAGATCAAATTAATTTACTAGATAATAATTTTGTTAATCAAATAGAGTCTAATAATATCGATATGTTGTATGCTTATGATGCAATTCAGTTACTTGTTGTATATTTTAAAGTTGATATGTTACAATCATTAGCAGTTTCAGTTGATTATATTGATGCTGACGGTGATTAATAATTAATTATAATGTCTAAGATTTTCAGCTATTTACATTCTAATGAAGATTCATCTATTTTAGCTGTTTACAGAATATTTTTTGGTCTTTTAATGTTTGTCAGTCTACTTAGGTTTTGGCTTAAGGGTTGGATCGATGAATTGTATTTACTTCCCTCATATCATTTTTCTTATTTAGGATTTGAATGGATAGAGCCACTTGGAAATAATACTTATTTCTTATTTTTAATCTGTTCGATATCATCAATTTGCATATTACTTGGTTTAAAATATAGATTATCAATTATAATTTTCTTTTTAAGTTTTACATACATAGAGTTAATGGATAAAACAACATACTTAAATCACTATTATTTTATCTCTATTTTAAGTTTTTTATTAATATTTATACCTGCTAACGCATCATTTTCTATTGATAATATAATATCTAAAAGAACTTACACCAATGTTCCAAGATGGACTGTAGATAGTATTAAGCTTCTTATATCTATCGTTTATATATATGCAGCAATTGCAAAATTAAATTCTGATTGGATTGTTGATGCAATGCCTTTGAAAATATGGTTGTCATCTAATTATGACCTTCCAATTTTAGGTTATTTATTTCAACAAGAATGGGTTCATTACTTTATGAGTTGGGCAGGTTTATTATATGATTTCAGTATTCCTTTTTTATTATACTATTCAAGAACACGTTTATTTGGATTTTTTTTAGTTATTATTTTTCATTTATTAACCAAAGTTCTTTTTCCCATTGGTATGTTTCCTTACATAATGATTTTTAGTTCTTTAATATTCTTTTCAGGTAATTTTCATAGGATAGTAATTAATAATTTTAAAGCTTTTCTAAATAGAATTATTGAT
>NHIO02000004.1 GCA_002171975.2 Flavobacteriales bacterium TMED191 | reverse complement strand
AGAGGTTACAATAGGAGTATATAATATGTTAGGTGAGCATGTTGCAGAATTAGCTAGTGATATCTTTAGTGTTGGAAAGCATGAAGTAACATTCGATGCAAATGATTTAGGTCAAGGGACTTATTTTGTAAGAATGACTACTGATAACTTTACAGCAACTAAGAATATGAATATCGTTAAATAACCGTAACGATCCATAAGTAAAGAAAGCCCCATAATGATGGGGCTTTTTTTTTATAATCAAATAAGATATTTTGATTGTAAAACTTTGTAATTATTAGTATCTTAGCAGATATAGCTAGCACCAATTAAAAAAATATGACTTTTATTAGATAAAGTTTATGCAAAGATTATTATTACGCATATTAGGTGTTTTAGTTTATTTAAATGCTTTTTCTCAAGGTAATTTAAATTGGCCCGAATCTGTAGGTTTGGAATACTTAGATAATTCAGAGCTTATCACCCAGGGTAATGCAACAATAGCTCTACAAGCATCTAATTTCCCATTTTTTAATGTCCTTTTGCCTGATGAAATTACTCCTCAATCAATTCCTTCAGGTTCAGTTATAGGTGTGTTTTATGATACAAATGATAGTAATATGATTGAAGAGTGGGTTTGTGGAGGATTTAACTTCTGGCCTGAAGACAATGAGAGTTTTACTATAGCATCTTGGGAGGATGATTATTCTACAAATGAGCTAGATGGTTTTACATCAAATACAGAATATGTGTGGTTTTTAAGAATTGATAATAATAGCGATGACCCCTCAGAAGGATGGACAGATTACATAGGTCAAAATGCAATTATGGATAATAGTTATGATTTAGAGCTCTGTGGCGGTCAATGTCAACAAAGTTTTGTTGCTAATGGTCTTTCTAACTTGTTAATGGTTGATTTTACACTTTATTCCGAGTGGTCAAACTGTATGGATATGTCAGCATGTAATTATAATTCTCAGGCAGCAGGTGTTGTTGACGATATTGCGTTTGAAGATCAGGGTTGTGAATATCCAGAAAGTGAATGGGTAGATTGTGATGGTGTGTGTTATGATGATGATGGTGATGGAGTTTGTAATGTTAATGAACAGGTAGGATGTATGGATCCATTGGCATTCAACTATGAGGATTATTATACTGACCCAGCAACATGTATGTATCAAGGATGTATGGACCCAGTTGCATTGAATTACGATTTTAGTGCTACTGTACCAGGCCCATGTGAATATCCTGAATATCAATTTGATTGGACAGTCGAACAAGGTTATCCACTTAATTTTGCAGTTTTTGCTATTGATAGTATTATTGGTCTACCAGAAAATGATTCATTTTGTAATGATGTGACAATAGGAGCTTTTTATGGTAATAATACTTATTTGTCGAATCAGGAGGCTATAGTGGGTGGTCAGTTTTACTCAGTTACAGATCTAGATATAATTCAAGACGGTTTGTTAATCGAAGGTCATTATCCTTTATTTGAATCCTATATTTCAGCTGTTTTATCTAATAATGCTGACGCTTCATTTAATTCTAGTATTTATTCTTATGATCAGTATATCGATGAAATATCTAGTTGGACTAATTATTCTGATACATCATCCACCCCATATTTAGAAAGTATTATTGATCCTGGAGAGTATGAAATTCCTGATTTATTATTAGAAAATATGCAGAATGAGCTCTATACAGGTTATGTGGGTGATTTTTTAGAGAATGTTTATATGTCTTCATCATCATCAAGTGGTATTGAGCCTGTTGATAATTTCCCTAATTATAGTGATAATTATGGTTTAGGATTTAGTGGGTACGGAAATGGTAGTTTCTACACCTGTCAAAATAGTAATGATGTGGGGCCTTATCAATCATTATTAGCTATTTATGAAGACGACAATACAACTGAGGAAAAAGATGGTTTTAATAATGATGAGCCAATGGTTTTTATTGTTGAGCTTAACGGAATAGAGTATTTAGCTGAGCCATCATTTCATGTGGTCACAGAATTGGATGGTTCTCAGTCACTTCAAACAGACCTGTTTGAACAGAATGGCATGTATGCAGCTGACTTAATAATTGTAGGAACTGTTGCATTTGGCTGCACTGATGAAAATTATTTGGAATATGATTCAGCGGCAAATATTCTTGATGGTTCATGTGTTACATTAATGGTTGAAGGTTGTACTGATGTTTATGCAGCAAATTATAACCCTCAAGCAAATACTGATGATGATTCTTGTTATTATTTTGCTTGTACTGATGATACTTTTTTGGAGTATTATAATTATGATCCAATTAGTTATAGTATTTCATCTTCTAATTACTCTCCCGATTTATACTCTGTTGTTGATGATGGGTCCTGTTTAACCCCAATTGTATATGGTTGTACAGATGTGAGTGCATTCAATTATTCCATATTAGCAAATGTAGATGATAACTCATGTATTGCTATTATTGAGGGTTGTACGGATTCAGAAGCGTTTAATTATAATCCTGAAGCCAATACGGATTATGATGGTGCACTATGTTTACCTGTTATTGATGGATGTTTAGACTATTTAGCAGTTAATTATAACCCGCTAGCAAATACAGATGATAGTTCATGTTATTATGAGCCAGGTTGTACTGACTCAGAAGCTTTGAACTATCAAGAAGATGCAGATTATGATGATGGTTCATGTATTGCTATAGTTGAAGGTTGTACTATAGAAGGTATGTTTAATTATGATTCAAATGCAAATATTAATAATGGTTCATGTATCCCGTTTATTTATGGCTGTACAGACGGAACTATGTGGAATTACAATGTAAATGCTAATACTGATGATGACTCATGTATTCCATTTGCATATGGCTGTACAGATCCAACAGCATATAATTATGATTCAAATGCTAATACTGATGATGCTACATGTGTTCCATTTATCTATGGTTGTATGGATGCAACAGCATGTAATTACGACTCCACAGTTAACACAGTAGATGGCTCATGTACTTATGCAGAAACCTATTATGATTGTGCAGGAGTATGTTTAAATGATTTAGATGATGATGATGTGTGTGATGAATTAGAAATTCCTGGATGTACAGATCCATCAGCATTTAATTATGACATAGCAGCTACTGATGATGATGGCACATGTATTGCCATTATTCAAGGTTGTACTAACTTATCTGCTCTTAACTTTAGTTCTAATGCTAATACAGATGATGGCTCATGTTGTTATATAGCGGGCTGTACAGATAATACTGCTTTTAACTATAATTCAAGTGCATGTTTTGATGATGAATCTTGTATTTCTGTTATAGAAGGATGTACTAATCCATCTGCATTTAATTATGATGCAAGTGCTAATTCTGATAATGGATCATGTATTCCATTTATATATGGTTGTACAGATGATACAATGTTTAATTATAATCCTGAAGCAAATACTGATTTTGGAGGATTATTGTGTATTCCATTTATTTCAGGTTGTACAGATCCAGAGGCGTTTAATTATGCTATTAATGCTAATACAGATGATGGGTCGTGTATTGCTATAGTTGAAGGTTGTACAGATAACACCGCATTTAATTATGATTCAGAAGCAAATACCGATGATGGTTCTTGTATTCCATTTATCTATGGCTGTATGGATCCAGCTGCTGCTAATTATAATGAAAATGCCAACATCGATAATGAAACATGTTTTTATTTGATTTTTGGCTGTACTAATTCTAGTGCTTATAATTATAATCCTGATGCAAATGTGAATGATGGTTCTTGTATTCCATTTATTTTTGGCTGTATAGATTTAACAGCATATAATTATAATCCTGATGCAAATACTGAGGATGGCTCATGTGAAGCAGTGATACTTGGCTGTACAAATCCATATTATTATAATTATAATTCTGATGCAAATGTTGATGATGGATCATGTATCCCTTTTATCTATGGCTGTACAGATGAAACTGCTTTTAACTTTAACTCTGATGCAAATTTTGATTTTGAAGGATTATTATGCGTAGAAGTGGTTGAGGGTTGTATAGATATAGAAGCATTAAATTATGAAATAGAGGCTAATACAGATGATGGGTCGTGTTACTATCAAGCAGGTTGTACAGATATAACGGCATTTAATTATGATGAAAATGCTGACTATGATGATGGTTCATGCGTTGATATAGTTGAAGGTTGTACAGATGTGACAGCATTTAATTATAATTCTGATGCAAATGTTAATGATGGTTCATGTATTCCATTTATCTATGGTTGTACAGACCCAGAAGCATTTAATTATAATTCTGATGCCAATACTGACTTTGAAGGGTTATTATGTACATATGTAATTCATGGTTGTACTGATGATTCAGCATTTAATTATGACCCTGATGCAAATACAGATGATGGGTCTTGTTATCCTTTTATATTTGGTTGTTTAGATGAAGAAGCGTTAAATTATAATGATTATGATTCTGATGGGGTGTCAAACCCACTTACTGGCGATTCTCAAATTGATGTGAACACAGATTTTGGTGGTATATTTTGTGAATACCCCATATATGGTTGTACAGATCCTTATTCAATAAATTATGATTCATCGGCAAATGTTGATGATGGTTCATGTATACAATTTGTATTTGGTTGTATGGATGAGGAGGCTGTTAACTATAATGAATTTGCAAATATTGATTTTGGCGGTATATTTTGCGTATATGCAATCTATGGTTGTACAGATTCATCAGCGTTTAATTATGATGCCACAGCAACTGATGATGATGGTTCATGTACACCTGTAGTAGAAGGTTGTTTAGACGACACTTATTTAGAGTATGATTCAAATGCTAACACAGATGATAATTCTTGCACTACTTTAATAGTAGAGGGCTGTATAGATGATATTTATTTAGAGTATGATTCAAATGCTAACACAGATGATGGCTCCTGTGCTATATTAATAGTTGAGGGTTGTACTGACTCATCAGCAATGAATTATAATCCAAGCGCTAATACAGATGATGATTCATGTATTCCATTTATTTATGGCTGTACAGACCCAGAAGCATATAATTATAACTCTGATGCTAATATTAATCAGGCAAGTGCTGAAGATAATTCTAATCCTTGCATTGAATTTATTTATGGTTGTACAGATTTAAATGCCTTAAATTATGATTTAAGTGCAAATACAGATGATGGTTCATGTATTCCAGTAGTCGAAGGTTGTACATATCCTAATGCAACTAATTATTTGCCAAGCGCTAACATAGATGATGGTTCCTGTTTATTTGCTGGATGTACAGATCTTGATGCAGAAAACTTTGATGAAAATGCAGATATTGATGATGGCTCGTGCATTATTTATGGATGTCTTATTAATGCATGGTATATTTGTCCAGAATCATATAATCCAGATGCTACTATTAATGATTGGAGTATGTGTACTTTTATATGGGGGGGGTGTGAGACTGCAAACTCAATTATTTTGTCACCTGATGAATATCCAACTATGTTGCTAACGGATATAACTAATGATATTGATGATGCACATTATTATTTGGGAGAAGATAGAATTGGTTGTATGGATAAATCGGCAGATAATTATTTAATTACAGCAGTTGTTGATGATGAGAGTTGTATGTATAGCTTGCACTCAATTATTTTAGAAAAAAATAATGACTTTAAAATTTACCCTCAACCAGCAAGTACATATATTGTTTTTGAAATTTTGGAAGAAGAAACTATCATTAACCAAGAGTTGGTAATATATAATATTTTAGGAGCAGAGGTTTTAAGCTTTATAATAAAAGAAAATAACATCAAACTTAACATTGAAGAGTGGGAGAAAGGTATATACTATGCGACAATGTATTTAAACAACAACTTTATAACATATAAATTTTTAGTGGAGTAAAATGAAGAAAGTATTTGCCATATTATTTTGTATATTTCCGTTATACATTCACGCTCAAACTGGCTGTGCTGATTCAGCTGCCATTAATTATTATTGTAATACTGATGCTGGTAATTTTGCAATAAATCCAGTGACGGGTTGCCAGTTTTTAGGTAATACTGATGAATTTGGTGCACCAATTTTTGAATTGCCTTTTGGATTTGTTGACGATGGTTCATGCTATTATAATCCTGGTTGTACTAATGATTTATATTTAGAATATGATGTTTTAGCAGATTTTGATAATGGTTCATGCTTAACTCTAGCAGTTCCTGGTTGTACTAATCCTAATGCTTGTAATTATAATGAAAACGCAAATTCCAATGATGATTCATGTACATTTCCTAGTATAAGTACTGATTGTGAAGGTAATTGTTATGAAGGATTTAATGATTTTGGAAGCGGTTGTGAGCAGGTAGTGTTTGGGTGTGTAGATCCAACTGCATTAAATTATGACTCTGAATCAGGCGCAAACACAGATGATGGTTCCTGTATTGCTTCAGTTCTTGGTTGTACAGATGCTACGGCATTTAATTATAATCCAGATGCAAATACTGACAATGGCTCATGTATTCCGTTTGCATATGGTTGTATTGATGACATAGCTTGTAATTATGATGAAAATGCTAATACTGATAACGGTTCATGTGTTTATGCCGAGACTTATTATGATTGCGCTCAAATATGTATAAATGATTCTGACACTGATGGTGTTTGCGATGAATTAGAAGTTTTAGGTTGTCAAGACGATATAGCCTGTAATTACAATACTGCTGCTACAGATTCTGGGGATTGTACTTATGCAGCCCAAAATGCGGATTGTGACGGTACTTGTATAAATAACTATGCTGATTTTGGGGAAGGTTGTGAGTTAGTCACACCAGGTTGTACTGATTCAGCAGCACTCAACTATAATGAAAATGCTAATACCGATAATGGTTCCTGTATTCCATTTATCTATGGCTGTACTGATTCAACAGCGTTTAATTATGATTTAAATGCTAATACTGATGATGGCTCATGTATTCCGTTTATATATGGTTGTATTGATGATACAGCATTAAACTATGATTTAGATGCAAACACAGATAATAATTCTTGTTGCTTTGTTGGAGGTTGTACAGACAACACAGCATTTAATTATGATGCGCAAGCATGTGTTGATGATGGTTCGTGTCTTCCTTATGTCCTTGGTTGCACAGATGAAACTGCATGCAGTTACAATGAAGATGCTAACACATCTGATAATTCATGTACTTATGCAGCGACTTATTACGATTGTGATGATATATGTTTAAATGATTCTGATGAAGATAGTGTTTGTGATGAGTTAGAAATAGCAGGCTGTACAGATTCTGCTTATTTAGAATATGATTCAACAGCTACGGATGATGATGGTTCATGTGCTACTTTGGCTGTTCCTGGTTGTATGGATGATTTTTATGCAGAGTATTATAATCAAGGTTTTGTTGCTAACACGGACAATGGCTCATGTGATCAAGTAGCGGTCTATGGTTGTACGGATTTATCAGCGGTGAATTATAGCTCAGAAGCAAATGTAAATGATTCTACATGCTACTATAATCCAGGTTGTACGGACGCTACAGCATTTAATTATGACGAAAATGCTGACTATGATGATGATTCATGCGTTGATATAGTTGAAGGTTGTCTAGATGCAACCGCATTTAATTATGATGTTAATGCAAATACTGATGATGGATCATGTGTTGCAATAGCTTTAGGTTGTATAGATTCGTCGGCACTAAACTATGATTTAAGTGCTAATACTGACAATGGAACATGTTGTTATGTTGCGGGTTGTACTGATTCTGCTGCATTCAATTTTGATTCATCAGCATGTTTCGATGATGGTTCTTGTATAGCAGTTGTAGAAGGATGTACCGATGTAACAGCATTAAATTACAATTCAAGTGCTAACACTGATGATAATAGTTGTTATTATGTACTTGGTTGTACGGATTTAACAGCATTAAATTATAATGTAAGTGCCGATCAGGATGATGGTTCATGTTGTTATGTTGGAGGTTGTACCGATTCCACAGCATTTAATTATGATGCATCGGCATGTTTTGATGATGGTTCATGTGTGGCAGTTGTTGAAGGCTGTACAGATTCTACAGCGTTAAATTATGATTTAAGTGCAAATACAGATAATGGTTCATGTATTGCTTATGTTTATGGTTGTGTAGACTCCACCGCATGTAATTATGATTCAAGTGCAAATACATCTGATGGCTCATGTACTTATATTGAAGTAGATTGTAGTACATGTATAAACGGTTTAGTTGTTGAGACAGATTCAGATGGAGATGGTGTTGTAGATTGTGACGAGGTTGCAGGCTGTACAGATTCAACAGCATTTAATTACGACTCTTCTGCAACAGATGATGATGGTTCATGTATAGCAATAGTTCTTGGTTGTATTAATTTATCAGCTCTTAATTATGATGCAAGTGCAACTACAGACGATGGTACATGTTGTTATATAGCAGGTTGTACGGATTCCACAGCATTTAACTATAATTCTAATGCATGTTTCGATGATGGTTCGTGTATAGCAGTAGTTTTAGGTTGTACAGATTCTTCAGCTCTTAATTATGATTCAAGTGCTAATACTGACGATGATAGTTGTTGTTATGTTGGAGGTTGTACAGATGCAACAGCATTTAATTATAATTCTACTGCATGTTTCGATGACGGCACATGTATAGCAATCGTTGAAGGTTGTACAGATTCTAGTGCATTTAATTATGATTCAAGTGCTAATACAGATAGTGGTTTATGTGTTCCTTATAGTTATGGCTGT
>NHIO02000003.1 GCA_002171975.2 Flavobacteriales bacterium TMED191 | reverse complement strand
TTCAATTTCTTCAAAAATTGAAAAAACTTTAAGTAAATTTTAAATACTCAAAATTACTAGATAATTAATCAGCTAAAGAATCTTCAAGTTTTTTCATTTCAATACTTTTTTTAGAATTATCTAATTTGTAATAAATTTCCTTTAACACTCTTATGATTGAAATATTAGTAGGATCAAGCTGTAAACATGACTCGAGATGAGGTAATGCTTGATTATACAAATTATCAATTTGCCTTTTATAACTTGCATCAAGTTTATTTTGCTTAAAACTTAAAGCATTCTTTTTGTCAATTAAATCAATTGTTTTATCAAGATATAAACCAGCTAAATTATTATAGGCATCAAAATAAGTAGAATCAATAAAAATAGCCTTTTCAAACGAATCTTTTGATTTTTCAAAATCTCCAAGTTGATTATATGTATTTCCTAGAACTAAATGGAGAATTGGATTTAGTGAATCAGACTTAACTGCATTATCTAAACTCTCAAGCAATAATTTACTATCACCTGTTGCTAAATAATAATTAACTTCTGAAAAAATAATTTCCTTTGATTGAGGAATACATTTTCTAGCATTTTTAATTGCTTCTAATTGTAAATCAAGACTACCTATTTCATCATAAGCGTCTATTAGTCTTATATGAAACCTAACATCTTTTGAGTCAAGATCAATCAATTTATTTGACCACTTTACTGATTCATTGTAATCACCTGACTGAAAAGCCATAAGAGACGCATTATACATGTTAAAAGTATCAATTTTTTGAATTGCCGATGATGAGTTTATTGATATAGTTGATTTGAATTTATTTAAAGCTGATTTAAAATCCTTTGATTCATAATCTTTATATGCTCCTTCTTGATATAAATATGCACAAACCGGTAATTGAGCATTTGACTTTTTAGAGAATGATGCTTCTGCTATTGCATCTTTTAAAAATGCATTAGTTGCAGTTTCTAAATAATCAAAACTTAATTCACTATTAACATCCGCTTGAAACTTTTTCAAATATATAAGACCTTGATAATGATTATATTTTGATAAAACTTTAGGCTTTAAAACACCGCCTTTATTTATTTTATCTGTTGCAATATCAATCCATTTTTGGGCTGCTTCCAAATCCTTATGATTATCCAGAGCAATAACTGCACTTGTAATTTCCATTTTTTGAGCAGTAACATCAAAAAACAAAAAGATTGCAAATAAATAAATTATTTTTTTCATCATGTATTTTTTTAAATATTGAAATTATAATGTTTAGTTACCATTTTACTGATTGTCATCTTGTTGATTGTCATCTTGTTGATTGTCATCTTGTTGATTGTCATCTTGCTGATTGTCATCTTGTTGATTGTCATCTTGCTGATTGTCATCTGCTAAGCCAGTTTCTTCAGAATCATCTATTTCAACTTTAGCAACAGATGAAATATGATCATTTTCTTTAAGGTTAATCAGTTTTACGCCTTGAGTCGCTCGTCCCATAACTCGCATAGAATCAATATTCATTCTAATCATAACACCACTTTTATTTATAATCATTAAACCATCAGAGTCTATTACATTTTTAATTGCAATGAGATTTCCAGTCTTAGAAGTAATACTAATAGTTTTAACACCCTTACCTCCTCGGTTTGTTTGGCGATAGGAATCAATATCAGATCGCTTACCATAACCATTTTCTGAAACTACTAATACATGAGAATCAAAATTATTAACACATATCATACCAATTACAAAATTGTTTTGACCTGATAATGTTATTCCTCTAACTCCAGATGCACCTCTACCCATTGCACGTACTTTAGACTCTGGAAAACGAATAGCTTTACCTGAGCTGGCTGCAATCATTATATCACTTTTTCCATCAGTTAATTTAGCTTCTAACAAACTATCACCTTCTCTTATACCAATTGCATTAATTCCGTTCTGACGAGGCCTTGAATAAGCTTCTAATGATGTTTTTTTAATAACACCATTTTTAGTACACATAACAACATAATGATTATCTAAATATTCTTGATCCTTTAAATCTTTTACATTTAAATATGCCATAACTTTATCATCAGAAGGCAGATTAATTAAATTCTGTATTGCGCGACCTTTAGATGTTTTTCCTCCTTCAGGTATTTCATACACACGCATCCAAAAGCATTTTCCAGCCTGTGTAAAGAATAACATATAATTATGATTGGTCGCCACAAAAATATGTTCAATAAAATCATTGTCCCTTGTTGTAACACCTCTATGACCAACTCCTCCCCTATGTTGAATACGATATTCTGATAATGGTGTTCTTTTTACGTAACCTAAGTGAGAAATAGTAATAACTACCTTTTCATCAGGTATCATATCCTCTATAGTTAAATCTCCACCAGCATAGTTAATCTCAGTTCTACGAACATCACCATATTTTTCTTTTACTTCAACTAATTCATCTTTTATAAGAGACATTCGTAGTGCTTTATCAGATAATAAATCTTTTAAAGATTGAATTGTTTTCATTAATTCTGCATGTTCATCTTTTAATTTATTGACTTCTAAAGCAGTTAGTTTTTGTAATCTTAGGTCTAGGATTGCTTTACTTTGAGTATCAGACAATTCAAATTTTAACATTAGACCTTGTTTGGCATCTTCTGGATTTTTAGAAGATCTTATTAATGAAATAACTGCATCTAAATTTTCTAAGGCTATTAAAAGCCCCTCTAAAATATGTGCCCTCTTTTCAGCTTGTTTCAATTCATAATTCGCTCTTCTTACAACAACATCATGCCTATGATCAATAAAGTAACTAACTAATTGTTTTACATTTAACAACATCGGCCTGCCATTGACTAAAGCAATATTGTTGACACTAAATGACGTTTGTAATTGTGTGTACTTATAAAGTTGATTTAAAACAATATTAGGAATTGCATCTCTTTTCAATATATAAACAATTCTCATTCCATTTCTATCAGACTCATCTCTAATATCAGAAATACCTTCGATCTTTTTTGAATTAACTAGCTCTGCTGTTTTAGCTATCATATCAGCCTTATTAACTTGGTATGGAAGTTCGGATACAATAATAAAATCTTTGCCATTATTTTCTTCAAATGACACCTTTGCTCTCATAACAACTCTTCCTCTACCTGTTTCAAGTGCATCTTTAACTCCAGAGTAACCATAAATTAATCCACCTGTTGGAAAATCTGGAGCCTTAATATATTGTATTAATTCTGATATACTCAAATCAGGATTGTCAATAATTGCACAAACACCATCAATAACTTCAGTTAAATTATGTGGAGGCATATTAGTAGCCATACCTACAGCAATTCCAGATGCACCATTAATAAGTAGATTAGGTATTCTAGTTGGTAAAACAGTAGGTTCCTTTAAGGTATCATCAAAATTGAGTTGAAAATCAACAGTCTCCTTATCTAAATCTGATAACATTTCTTCACTTACTTTTCTTAATCTGGCTTCAGTATACCTCATTGCAGCAGGGCTATCTCCATCAATTGAGCCAAAATTTCCTTGACCATCAACTAGTTGATAACGAAGAGACCATTCTTGAGCCATTCTAACCATAGAATCATATACTGAAGTGTCTCCATGGGGATGATATTTACCAAGAACTTCACCAACAATTCTTGCTGACTTCTTGTAGGAACTATTAGCACGTACACCAAGTTCATACATTCCAAAAAGAACTCTACGATGAACAGGTTTAAACCCGTCACGAACATCAGGTAATGCACGTGAAACAATAACACTCATTGAGTAATCTATGTATGAGGATTTCATTTCATCCTCTATATTAATTTGAATAATTTTCTCTCTTTCAGACATAAATAATAATAGTATATTTTTCTTACAACAAGATAATGTTATTATATAAAATCTCGCACATAAATAACAAACTTTTTCTTAAAAATAATACACATATAAAATGTGAATAAATAAAATAATATATATTTATGATATAGATTAATTTTTTATTTTAAAAAATGGATGATAATTTTTCAACTAACATTAAAGATGTAATTGGTTTTAGTCGAGATGAAGCAATTAGATTATCAAATAATTATATTGGAACTGAGCATTTTATCTTAGGTATAATTAAGTTAAAAAACGCTGGAGCCATTAATATTCTATTATCACTTGGAATTGAAATATCTAATTTAAAAGATGATATTGAAGATTTTGCTACAAGTAAATCAACAATTACAATTAATACTAATAAAGAACAAATTCAATTAAAAAAAGAAGCGGAAAAGGCATTAAAAACCACCTTTTTAGAGGCAAGGGTATTTAACTCATCAATGATTGGAACAACTCATTTACTCTTGTGTATACTAAGAAATAGTGCAGACAGTACCACCAAATTTCTTAATAATTACAATATTACTTATGAAAGAGTTAAAGAAGCATTTATTAATGAAATTGAAGCAGATAATTATTCTGAAAAAAAAGAATCAGAAACTAAAAAAGCAAATGAAATAAAATCATCTATATCAGACGAAGATGACACACAATTCATAAGTAAAAGACCTACTCATTCCAAAAAAACAAAATCTAACACCCCTGTATTAGATAACTTTGGTCGTGATTTAACAAAATATGCAGAAGATGGAAAATTAGATCCTGTAATTGGTAGAAAAAATGAAATCGAAAGAGTGTCACAAATTCTATCAAGAAGAAAGAAAAACAATCCTCTACTCATAGGAGAACCAGGCGTAGGTAAATCAGCAATTGCTGAGGGATTAGCATCACGAATATTTGAAAAAAAGGTATCAAGAGTATTATTTAACAAAAGAGTTATTGCATTAGATATAGCCTCATTAGTAGCAGGAACTAAATATAGAGGACAATTTGAAGAAAGGATGAAAGCTGTAATGAATGAGCTAGAAAAAAACGGCGACATAATTCTATTTATTGATGAAATACACACAATAGTTGGTGCGGGAGGATCTACAGGTTCTCTTGATGCTTCAAATATGTTTAAACCAGCATTGGCAAGAGGTGATCTTCAATGTATTGGAGCCACCACTCTTGATGAGTATAGACAAAATATAGAAAAAGATGGTGCACTGGAAAGAAGATTTCAAAAAGTTATAATTGAACCTACAACACCGAAAGAAACAATACAAATTCTGAATAATATTAAAGAACGATATGAAGATCATCATAATGTTAACTATTCTGAATCAGCAATTGAAGCCTGTGTTACATTAACACACAGGTATATCAGTGATAGATATTTACCCGATAAGGCTATAGATGCGTTAGATGAAGCAGGATCAAGAGTACATATAACCAATATTAATGTACCAAAAAACATTCTTGACTTAGAGGAAAAACTACAAGCAATTAAAAATGAAAAAAAGAGAGTAGTTAAAAAACAAAAATATGAAGAAGCTGCAAAATTAAGAGATAATGAAAAAGAAACTGAAAATATCTTAATTGAAGAACAGATTAAATGGGAAGAACATATTAAAAAAAACAGACAATTAGTAAACGAAGATAATGTTTCAGAAGTTATTTCTATGATGTGTGGAATTCCTGTTCAGAGAATTGCGCAAACAGAAAGCTTAAGGCTTTCTGGTATGTCATCAGATTTAAAAAAATTAATTATTGGCCAAGATGAAGCTGTTAGTAAAATTGTAAAAGCTATACAAAGAAATCGAGCAGGCTTAAAAGACCCTAGCAAACCTATTGGTTCATTCATTTTCTTAGGACCAACTGGTGTTGGAAAAACTCAATTAGCAAAAGAATTAGCTAATTACTTATTTGATTCTCAAAATAATTTAATTAGAATGGACATGAGTGAGTACATGGAGAAGTTTTCTGTATCGAGATTAGTGGGTGCCCCTCCTGGCTATGTAGGTTATGAAGAAGGAGGTCAGCTAACTGAAAAAGTTCGAAGAAAACCCTATTCAATTATACTACTAGATGAGATAGAAAAAGCTCACCCTGATGTTTTTAATCTATTATTACAGGTCATGGATGATGGAATTATGACTGATGGACTAGGCAGAAAAGTAGACTTTAAAAATACGATTATAATTATGACATCAAATATAGGGACTCGTAAATTAAAAGATGTAGGGAAAGGTCCTGGATTTAGTACAACTGCAAGGAAAGAAAATATTGGCAACCAATCTAAAAGTTTTATTGATGCTTCATTAAAAAGAGCATTTGCTCCTGAATTTTTAAATAGACTAGATGATGTAATCTTGTTTAACCATTTAAATGAATCAGATATTTTACAAATAATTGATATAGAATTAGCAAAAGTTACTCAAAGAATAAAAGACTTGAATTACACTATCAAAGTTTCCAAAAAAGTCCAAAAATTTATACTTGAAAAAGGATATGATGAAAAGTTTGGTGCTAGACCATTAAAAAGAGTTATTCAAAAATATATTGAAGATATAATTGCAGAAGGCATTATTAACAATAAAATTAAGGAAGGTGATAATATATCTTTAGATGTTAAAAAAGGTGACATTGTAATTAAATGATAATTACTTTTTTAATATTTCAATTATATCCTGTGACACACCGGTATTTGAAAAACCACCATCATGAAATAAGTTTTGCATCGTGACCATTCTTGTGTAATCAGAAAATAAACTAACGCAATACTTTGCACAATCATCAGAACTCGCATTTCCCATAGGAGATATTTTATTTGCGTAGTCAAAAAATGCATCAAAGCCAGCTACACCTTTTCCAGCAGTTGTAAAAGTTGGAGATTGTGATATTGTATTAACTCTAACTCTATTACGTTTTCCATAATGATAACCAAAACTTCTTGCAATAGATTCCAAATAAGACTTATTATCAGCCATATCATTATAATCAGGAAACGTTCTCTGAGCAGCAATATATGAAAGAGCTAGAATAGAACCATATTCATTCATAATATTTAATTTATAAGCAACTTGTAACATTTTATGAAATGAAACAGCAGACACATCTAAACCCTTCATTAGAAAGTCATAATTAAGATCAGTATAATGTCTTTTTTTTCTAACATTTAACGACATACCTATAGAGTGAAGAACAAAATCAATTTTACCATTAAATTCTTTTTTAGCGGCGCTAAATAGACTTTCTAAATCACTTACAGAGGTTGCATCGGCAGAAATCACCTTTGAATTACAAATTTTAGCTAACTCACCAATAGAGCCCATTCTTAATGCAATGGGAGCATTAGATAAAATAATTTCAGCACCGTTTTCAATACATTGTGTAGCAACTTTCCATGCAATTGATGATGAATCAAGTGCACCAAAAATAATTCCTTTTTTACCTACTAATAAATTATGAGACATAAGTTTATCTTTTTATATCAAATATCAAGCATTTTTTTTGCATTAGCAACAGCTTCTTCATTTACTTGATCTCCACTTAACATTCTAGCTAATTCCATAACTCTATCTTCATCTTTTAATTCAACAACATTAGTTATTAAGCTGTCTCCAATATCCTTTTTATAAACCTTATAGTGTAAATCACCCAATGAAGCAATTTGAGGCAAGTGGGTTACACAAACAACTTGTCCTCTGGAAGATATTTTTTTTAAGATACGCCCCATCTTTCTACCTATTTCACCTGAAACACCAGCATCAATTTCATCAAAAATTATTGTAGAAAAATCAAGCATACCAAATAAATGTTTTTTAACACACAGCATTAACCTTGCAATCTCTCCTCCAGATGCAATTTTATTTATGGGCATCATATCATAACCCTTATTTGCTGAAAATAATAACGTAATTACATCATATCCATTAGGCAGTAATTCAGAGTTTTGATCAAAATTAAATGATAAGACGGGATCGGACATTCCTAAATCATATAAATCATTTTCAATAATTCTAGCAAGATCAATAGCACTTTTTTTTCTAAGTAAACTTATACCATTAGCAAAACTTCTTAAATCAAAATTTAAACTATTAATTTTCTCTTTAATAGTTTCAATGTCTTGTGTAACATTTAACATTTCCTGCAAGTCCAATTTCATCTTATTAATTTTGGTTATGATACCATTAACTCCAATAACATTCATTTTTTTTTCTAAACTATTAATTGAATTTATCCTGTTCTGAATGTATTCCAACCTTGAATCATCAAAGCTTAAATTTTGATTAAATGTATGTATCTCCATTAATATGTCATCAATATCAATAATAGTCCCCTTTAATCTATTATAAAGCTTAACTAGCTTATCATCATAGGAAGAGATGCTTGATAGTTTTGAATTAAGAAGATTTAATTTATTAATTACAGAGTTTTCTGACTCATCGATGTGAGAAATTAATTCGCTAACAGTTGCTTTAATAGTATTAATATTATTAAGCTTATTATATTCTGAATACAGTACCTCATCTTCAGAATCTTTAAAATTTAATAATTCAACTTCTTTAATAAGATTTTTATAAAAATCAAAGTCGTAATTACTATCTAA
Source organism: Flavobacteriales bacterium TMED191 (assembly GCA_002171975.2). NCBI lineage: Bacteria > Pseudomonadati > Bacteroidota > Flavobacteriia > Flavobacteriales > Flavobacteriales bacterium TMED191. The sequence goes on along the minus strand of NHIO02000003.1, from coordinate 13,810 downwards.
TAATAACTTATTTTTCTCAAAAAGACTTGTCTTATAATTTTTTAATTTCTGAAATAACAAATTGTAATTTGTCAATAAGGAAGTGAAATCATCATAGTTCTTAGAAGCAAATTGATCTAGTAATTTAATTTGATAATTTTCTCTATTAATCAATAAGTTTTCATGTTGAGAATGAATATCTATAAGATGGTAGCTGAGATTTTTTAAAATTTTAATTTTAACAGGACTATCATTAACAAATGACCTAGATTTTCCTTCAAAATTAAATTCTCTCCTAATAATTAATTCATTTTCATAGTCAATATCATTATTCTTAAAAAATTGTTGAATACCTAATTTATCAATATTAAAAACTCCTTCAATTATTACTTTAGTAGATTTGTCTCTAATATTTGTTAAGTTAAATTTATTGCCTAGTAATAGATTAATTGCAGATAAGATAATTGATTTTCCTGAGCCCGTCTCTCCCGAAACTGTAGTAAAGCCGTTAGAAAATTTAATCTCAAGATAATCAATAATGGCATAATTAGTTATAACAAGTTTAGATAACATTATAATAATTTAATCATTACTTAATATCTTTTGCCATTTATCAGATTTAGTTGGTTGCATTTGATTTAATAAGTTAACTAATTCATCAGCTTGCATTAAATTACCTTCAGAAAATATATTAACAATCTCATCAGTTTTTGTGTCAAAAAGAATTGTAAATAAATAACCTCTTTGTCTCTGATTCCATGCATCTCTAAGGGATATAATAGATTGAGCGATAGACTCTCTTACCATATCAGGTTTTTCGGTAAAATTATCAAGTCCATCAAAATGATAATTGTAGTAAAAATATCTAACCTTTTCAAAATCTGGACTTAATAAATTTTCGATTAACCAATATCTATTATCAAGGCCTTCAAAAGATTTCCATCCAGTAGCATTATTATCATTTTGAGCATTTGCAATAATCTTCTGAGCTTTTAAGAAATACTTATCTCCACCCTTTAAGGAAAATGTGTCATAGTCCATGCCAATAATTAAATAAGCATAATAAGCTAAAATAGATGTTAAATTAGAAAGATGTGTGTTTTCATTAAATTCCAAAGTTTCAAATTCAACATACTTAAATCTAAACTGATCATCAATAATATTTAATAAAGCACTATTATATAATGTTTTAAATATTGGTCGTGATGATTGAACGGCAATTGATCCAGAAAATTCATCAGTTGATAATTGTTGATCTATACGAATTAATATTGTACACTCTATACGTTCTTCATTCTCAAACAGATCATTCGTCCAGTTTGTGTTATTTATAAATTCATATATACTTTGACGCATTGAGTTAAACATTTCTTTATTTGGACTAGGGATAGCAGAATAATTAATATTAATACGGCAATTTAACTCCTGAGAAAATAGAGTTTGGGAAAGTAAAAAAAATATAAACAAAAATCTCATTTAATAATATCCTTTACATTAGATAACGATATTTGATTAATTATTATTTCATCAAATATAGATGCAGCAACAGCTTCTTTACTCATTAATGGAAAGTCATTAATATTTTGCTTACAATCAATGATTTTAATTTTATTTGTTTCATGACCAAAACCAGCTCCAGCATCGTTAAGAGAGTTCAAGACAATCATATCCATATTTTTATCTTTCATTTTTTTAAATGCATTTTGTGTTTCATTATGGGTTTCTAGTGCAAAACCTACAATAAATTGTCCTTTCTTTTTTGTAGATAAAGTTTTTAAAACATCAATACTAGATTCTAATGAAACTAATTTTAGTTTTTCCTTAATCTTAGTAGTGTAAGTTTTTTTTGGTTTAAAATCAGAGACAGCAGCTGAAAATATAGCAATATCACAAAAGTTAAATTCATCTTCACAGGCATCAAACATTTGTTGAGCATTTTCAATATTAATCCGACGAATTAATGGATGATTAACTGTTTGGTAAGAAGGTCCAATCACTAAACATACATTTGCACCTAACATAGCTGCCCTTAAGGCTAATTCACAACCCATTTTACCAGATGAAAAGTTACCAATAAATCTCACAGGATCTATTTTTTCATATGTTGGGCCTGCAGTTATTAGCACTTTCTTTCCACTTAGTGGCAATGTCTTATTTAGGTAGTTGCCTATAATCAAAATAATATTTTCAATATCACACATTCTACCAAGACCGTATAAACCACTAGCTAATTCACCCGACTCAGCATCTATTATATTAACTCCTCTATTTTTTAAAATTTGTAGATTTTTTAAAGTAGATCCATGCAGATACATATCTCTATCCATTGCTGGAGCACAAAACATAATACATTTAGATGAAAGATATGTTGCAAGTAAAATATTATCGCACATACCAGAAGCCATCTTTGCTAATGTATTTGCAGTTGCTGGAGCAATTAAAAAAACATCAGCCCAAAGACCTAATTCAACATGGTTATTCCAACTTTTAGATTTTTTGTCTACAAAATCATAAATAACGTCGTTTTTTGAAACTGTAGAAAGAGTTATTGGAGTGACAAAATTAATTGCATCTTTGGTTAGAACAACCTTAACATTTGCACCACTTTTAATAAATAATCTAACTAAGTCAGGCACCTTGTAGGCAGCAATACTACCAGAAATACCAATCAAAATATTTTTTCCAAAAAAATATGATTGTGTAGTATCTTTTTGCATAAGACCAATTAAATTATAAAGATAATTAATAAGTTAAATAATGAAATTCTTATTTAGTATCCGAATCTGATTTATTATCAACATCTTCTGCCTCATCTTCTAATGCTAGTTCACTGTCATCTAATTGAATATCATCTTCTTTTTTAACCTCTTCCCTCATATAAATTTCATCCTCCATCATTTCATGAATAGCAATTAATGTTGGTTTAGGTAATCTTTCATAAAATCTTGATATTTCAGTCTGTTCTTGATTCTCAAAAACTTCTTCTAATGTATCCGAAGGAGTTGCAAATTCATCTAATTTACTGATAAGTTCCTCCTTAATTTCAACGCCTATTTGACTAGCTCTTTTTTTTAGAACTGAAATTAATTCATAAACATTACCACCAAAATTTTGAGATAATTCTTCCATATCTCTAGAAATTGTAGTTCTTGCAGCATTTGTTTTTTTATAATCCATTTTCAATATCTTTTAATTTTTTATAAATATTTTTTGCTTCATCGTAATATACTCCATCAGCAAATACGATAATAAAATTATCACATGCAAATATAGCTTCTTTTATTCTTTGTAACTTCTTTTCGTCTACACTATTTTTAGCTAACTCATAATACGACAGTAATTGAGTAAAACTAATTTCTTCCAAATAATTAGTTTCTGGAAAATCATTTAGAAAAAAATCAATTGCAAAAATAGCAGATTTATATTTTCCAGTATCATAATATAACCTAGCATTATCAAAATGCTTTTTTTCCAGTTTTTTATTAAGATCTAAAACTAAACTAGTTACACGTTCCAAGCTATCACTCTCTGGATAATTAACAATAAACATTTCTAACTTATTTAAAGCTTTTTGAGTGTTACTTTGATCAAGACTAGATCTTGGTGTATCCAGGTAATGACAATATGCAGATAAATACGCGATTTCTTCTTTTTTAGGAGATAATATAAAATTTGTTACAAAATTATCAGCATGATAAATTGTAGACATATAATCATTTATGTTAAAATTAGCATAAACATAATAGTAGTAAATATCCTCTGCAAGCTCATCGCCTTTAAAAATGGTTAAAAGGTTCTCAAACAATTCCAATGAACGTGCATAATCACCATTATTAAAATAAGATACTGCCTGAGTATATTGAAAATTAGGGTCTGTGCTTTTTAAAACCTGTTGATAAGCACGATACTGACTACAGGAAAATAAGAGTAAAATCGAAATGAAAAAAGGAAAAATTTTCATACTACAAATATAGTATACATATTTTTAATATTATTAATAATAACTCAATTATTATTAAAATCGTATTTTTGCATTTTATTAACAGCACATATCTCATGGATTTATTTGAAAAAATCAAAAAAAATCGAGGTCCTCTTGGTCAACACGCTAAAGATGCTCATGGTTACTTTACATTCCCAAAACTAGAGGGTGAAATTGCAAGTACAATGACTTTTAATAACAAAAAAGTTATTTGTTGGAGCATTAATAATTATTTAGGACTATCAAATCACCCAGAAATAAGAAAAGTTGATAAAGAATCAGCTAAACAATGGGGAATGGGAACTCCAATGGGTTCAAGAATGATGTCTGGAAACACATCTTACCATGAAAAGCTTGAAAAAAATCTTTCTAGCTTCATGCAAAAAGAGGACACTATTTTATTAAATTTTGGCTATCAAGGCATGCACTCTTCAATTGATGCATTAGTTGATAGACAGGATGTAATTGTTTATGACTCTGAGTGTCATGCATGTATTCTAGACGGAGTTAGGCTTCATTTAGGTAAAAGATACCAGTTTCCTCATAATAATATTGAAAAACTAAAAACACAACTTGAAAGAGCTGAAAAAATCACTACTGAAACTGGTGGTGGAATCTTAGTAATTACAGAGGGAGTTTTTGGTATGGCTGGCGATTTAGGAAAGTTAAAAGAAATTTGTGCATTAAAAGATCAATTTAACTTTCGATTATATGTAGATGATGCACATGGTGTTGGAACTATGGGTAAAAATGGTACTGGAACAGGTGAATATTTAGGAGTTCAGAATAAAATTGATATTGTATTTGGAACTTTTGCTAAAAGTTTTTCTAGTATTGGCGCTTTTATAAGTTCGAATAATGATGTAATCGAGTATTTAAGATATAACATAAGATCACAAATTTTTGCAAAATCCCTACCTATGCCTCTTGTAATAGGTGCACTCAAACGGCTAGAAGTTATGCGAAATGACTTGTCCTTAAAAGATAGCCTATGGAGTATTACTAAAAAGTTACAAACTGGGTTAAAAGAAAATGGTTTTAATTTAGGCGATACAGAGAGTTGTGTTACACCTGTTTTTTTATCAGGTGGAGTTGGTGAAGCAACAAATCTCACCGTTGATTTAAGAGAAAACTATGGTATATTTTGCTCAATAGTCACATATCCCGTTGTCCCTAAAGGGGTAATCATGCTAAGATTAATACCTACTGCAGTTCATACTGAAGATGATGTGAATAAAACAATCAATGCGTTTAAAGAAGTGAAAGAAAAGTTATTTTCTGGAAAATATGTTTCAGATCAAATAGCTCAGATCTAGAATCTACAGACTTTAGAAATGGACTTATCATCATATATTTCCAAATAAACACCTGGATTTATACTAGGATCAAAATCTCTTCCTAACAAATCTACTGTCTTGACAATTGACTTATTAGTTTTATTTTCGGTAATATCAATAGACGAGCATGATTGTGATAAATCATCAATAACAGAGGATGAACAATTAAAAACAACAGAATCTAATAAATACATGCCATTTGGAATAAATGTATTATCTCCCCCACTCATATTTGCAATAGATACAGAAGAAGAATAGAATGTATCCTCACACCCTTCTATACAAAGAGCAAAAGCAAATTCAGAACCAGTTGTCATTCCATCAAGTTCAGGTGTAGTTGAGTCATCACTCCATGCAGCAATAGCAAAATTACCAGAATTCACCCAAGAAGTAGAACCAACACATAATGCTTCGTAAATACCAGTCATATCATAAACTGCTACGACCCCTATTTCAATTGGACATTCTATATTAGAAAGTAAAATAGTACTGGAACCGTCAGTAATCATAAAATTAGCATTGTTTTCTTGAGTGACAGCAATAGTTGCATTACTATCAGTACCGTCATATGAAAACGGACATATATTTTGTCCAATTGAAAAATAACAGGTGATTAATAAAATTGAAAATATTTTTTTCATAACATAAATCTTTTATTCAATAATAATTCTTTTAGTAAATATCATTTTGTCAATTTGCAATTCTACAAAATATATTCCGTTAGATAAATTTGAAACATCTATTTCTTGATATAAATTATTGTCAACAAATTGTTTCTTCAATAATGTTTGACCTAAAAGACTTTTAATAGATATATCAACATTACTCGCATCTTGAGATATTAACTTAATAGCTAATAAATCTTCTGCAGGATTAGGATAGATAGCAAAACTAGTTCCTAAGTAACTTGCTGTACTAATACTTTGAACACAAGATTCAGTATTGTTAATTGCAATTACATTTTCATAATCTTGATTTACAACATCTATAATGTCTTCGATGCATGTATTTTCACCAATACTTGAGAAATATACTCTACATAATGGAGCTGGATCATAGTTCTTCATTATTAGAGAATCTAAATAAGAAACTCCTATAATCATTCCGTCTGTTGAGAAGCTTGGTTCCATGTCGTAATCATCAACTAGATTTTCAACAGATGAAATAGTTATATTACCCATATTAAACTGATAACCTAACACTTCATTATTAGGATTTAAAATATGAATATCAACGTATTGTTCTAATAAATTTATACCACCGATACTCAAAGTTACTGTGTCATTTGGATTTGTAACCTCTAGACCAAAACTACATGGTTCGGATTGATTATCTCTGTTTACATCATCAAAATTTTCCACACAATTAACAAGAAGAGCAATATCAGAAACAGTTAACTCTCCATCAGAATCTAAATCATTACAACTATTTATACTCCAATCATCTGCGATAATTTCGGATGCGTAATTTTGCATATCATATGAATCTAAAAATAAATCTAAATTCATGTCTCCAGTAAGTGATTCTCCACCACAAATTCCATTACAATCATATTGAGCATTTCCAAATTCTTCTCCATTACAATCTGTATAAACAGGGCATTCTGAAAGACCAAAAGGGTTAGTATCAACATCATCCATAACTCCATCACCATCTGAATCATCATCAACACCATTCATAATTCCATCTCCATCAATATCAGGATCATTAATATTTTCAATTCCATCTCCATCAATATCTACGGCCATGTAAAAATCTTTTACTCCATCAGTATTTGTGAATACACCTATACAAGTTTGTTCCCAATTATTCTCATAGCTTAATTCTATATTGCCCATAGCATCAGGATCTTGATCCCAGTTAGTTCTTACTACGAATGTATATTCTCCATCTGGAACATTTGTAATGTCAATCCATTGACATGAAAGACCTGAACCATAAATATCTCCACATCCAGCTGAAATACCCATAACACTACAACCGTATGTAAAATTTCCTACCGGAACACCTAGTTCATCATCGCCACTGCATTCTAAATCCATAACACAAAAGCCATTTTTAAATCCAACAGGAATAATTTGTCCATCAGAATCAAATAGAACATATTCTGCATAACCTTTATAATGCCAATGGTTATGACACATATCCCATTCAAACTGATTTGTTTCCTCATTATCAGATACAGATCCAATAAAATAATCTACATTACCAACATTTTTAATCCATGTATCAAAACGTATAATCGATCTATCCCCATAACCTGTAAGACAACCTTCTTCAATTGCGCAACCATCCTCATTCTCATATGCTTGTAAATACATACTAGATTAAAATGGCATAACTAGAAGATCAGGCCCATTTACACAATCTGGATCTCCAGGATATATACAAGAACCATCATCAGATTCAGCAATAGGATTAAAGTTGCATGCAGTATTATCTGTACAACCCTGAACAGGACCTATATAATTTAGTTCCCAATCAATATTTTCACAATCTCCTTTAATTCTAATATAATAACTATCGCCTTCTTCCATAAGTGGAAATACTTGCGACTGTAACCCACATAAGTCATCATTATAATAAACAGTTCCATCATTATAATCAGAAACAACTAATCCTGTACAGTAATCATAAATATAAATCACTGTGTTGCAATTAGACTCACAAGTATTTATATCATACTGCCCATTTAAGTCAGCAGTAAAAATATACCAATAATCGTTATTCCCTGTTTGATAAGAACCTAAGTCTATATCTATAGCAGTGTTACAATCATAACCAGGAGGGCAATTCATGGTAATAGAGCTATTATATTGAAAATTTGGATTATCAAGAACTAAATTTTCTTCATAATAGACTTGAACGCCACCTCCAGAAAAAATACCATCCCCATAACTATCATATAGTGTAAAAATATAACAACCATCAATTGGTAAACAATACTGAAAAGGATATGCACTATAATCAATAGTAAAAATTTCATCTTCAGATGCCCATACAACTCCTTCATTATCATTTAAAGTAAATGAAGTTTCATATGGATAGGAATCTGTGGAAATTATGATGTCGATTTGAATCTCGTTGCCATTACAATTTAAATCATAAAGACAAGAGCCATCATCAAAAGTTGCAAATTCATCAAAATTAATAACCTGTTCATCTGTACAACCAAAGACATCTAATTCATCACATATACCATCCCCATTGATGTCATTTATACAATTTCCTGTACAATCATAGTAGATTGGTGGATAAATACAAGCTGAAGGGAAAAGAGCCATTCCGTCATAGTTACATGCAGTATCATCCATACAACCATATAAATCACAATTTTCAGATGAAATAGTAAACTCTTCAACGACACCGTAGTCAGGAATATTAATATTATTAGCAACAATCACTCCTCCATTGCAAATACTTAACTGAAATGACCCATTATCATTCCATCCATCACCATATGAGTCATATGAGTTGAAAAAATACGTTTCATTAACATTTATACAAGCATATGTTGTATATATTTGATAATCTTCATAAAAAGTATTTAAGGGTGGACTATTTGCAATTATATCACCATCCATGTTCATAATATCCCATGTAATTTCACTAGACCAATTTCCTATAGAAACATCAATCATAGTTAATTGCTGATTATCAGAGCAATCTGTTGGGTAATCACATAAATCAGGGTTTGATATATTATTATTATCGTTGTAATTCAATGCTGCAACATCCATACAGCCTTCAATATCGTTATCTTGAGCAAATAAATGAATATTAAAAAATATTATACTAAAAAAAGTAAAAAAATATTTCATAGTAAAAATTTTAAACAAAGTAATGATATCATAAATATAATGAATAATATTCTTATCTAATGAACAAATAAATAAGTTAGCAATAATTAATATATCTTTTTACATTAATTTCTAAATCATTTAAGCTAACTAAACATTTTCAATTGGATATTTTTTATATTTTTGACTAAATAAAAAATTCATGACGCACAAAAATAATTTACTAATCATTTTTTTTATATTATTAGGAGTATTAACTAGAATCATTCCTCACCCTCCTAATATGACAGCAATTGGAGCAATTGCTTTATTTTCTGGAACATTTTTGTACGATAAGCGTTTAGCATTTATACTACCAACAACAATTCTTTTAATATCAGATTTTTTATTAGGATACCAACCCGTTCTGTCTGTATATTTAAGTTTTATAATTATCGTATCTCTAGGTTTTATATTGTCTAAAAAACAAACTTTTTTTAGAGTGATTAATATGTCCCTCATTGCAAGTATATTATTTTTTATCATAACTAATTTTGCGGTTTTTTTAACTTCATCATTTTATCCTAAAACAATTATTGGCTTGTTAGAATGCTTCACCTTAGCAATTCCATTTTTTTTAAATACGTTAACTGGAAATATTGTTTATTCATTAATAATGTTTTATAGTTTTAAGTTTGTACAAAAAAATATTATTTTACAACCAAACTCATGATCAAGATACTTGTTTTAGGAGGTGGAAAAGTAGGAAGTGCGATTGCTTTTGATTTATCAAAAAATTACTCTGTAACTGTTGCAGATATTGATGAATTAACTTTAAAAAATCTCAAAAAAAGAACAAATATCAAAACCATTCTTGTTGATATTTCGTCTACTGTGACATTAAAAAACACATTACAACCATATAATTTAATTATATCTGCTGTACCTGGATTTATGGGTTATAAAACACTGCAAACTATAATTGAGTGTAAAAAGAACGTTGTAGATATTTCATTTTCTCCTGAAGATCCACTAACTCTAAATGAATTAGCGATAAAAAATAATGTTAGTGTTTTAGTTGACTTGGGAGTAGCTCCAGGACTGGGAAATGTAATATTTGGACATTACAATGAATTAATGAAAATTGATTCCTATGAGTGTTACGTTGGTGGATTACCAAAGAAAAAAACACTACCCTTTCAATACAAAGCACCTTTCTCTCCCATTGATGTAGTTGAAGAGTATACTCGACCTGCAAGATTATTTGAAAATCATAAAATAATTACTAAAGACCCACTAACAGAACTAGAAATAATTCAATTTGATACTAATGAAGATTTAGAAGCATTTAATACTGATGGTCTAAGAACCTTGCTTAAAACTATGTCTCATGTTCCATATATGAAGGAAAAAACTCTTCGTTATCCTGGTCATGCAAAAAACATACAACTATTAAAAGACATAGGTTTGTTTAGCACAGAAACAACAACTCTTCACGATCTAAATTTTAAACCTATTGACATAATTGCAGACATACTTAAAAAAGACTGGAAACTTGAAGAAGGTGAAGAAGAATTTACTGTTATGCGAATTATTATGAAAAATAGTAAGAAATATGTTCAAATTGACTTATATGATGAGTTTGACAAAAAAACTCAAATTTCTTCTATGGCACGAACTACTGGATACACTTGTACAGCAGGAGCTAACTTAATAATCAATAAGTTATTTAATAAAAAAGGTGTCTATCCCCCAGAGTTATTAAGTACTAGTGAAAATTGCTATAATTACATTATTAAGTACCTAAAAGAAAGAAATATTAATTTTCATATTAAACAATCTTAAGTTGTTTATTAAATGATTATATTTATCATCTTAAATCATATCATTTAACATAATGAACACCGAACAAAAAAATTGCTCAAAAAACTGTTATGCTGTTATAGCATTATGTGTATCATTTCTTGCATTAGGCTTATTAATTGGTAATTGGATAGGACAATGTGCTGGCAATAAAAATTATAACAAGTGTGATAAAAAATATGGATCATACTCAACAGATGGAAAATCTGGAAGTACATGTGATTGGTCAAAGACTAAAGAAACTGATTCTGTAAATTATTAAAAAAAAAAAATCCAATTTTGAAAATAACTTATTTTATTAAACTACTGATTGTTTTATCATTTATTATCTCATGCAACAGTAATGACGACATCAAAAGTGATACAGACTTTAAATATTTAACTGAACAATTCGCTGATCTTAAACTAATAAGATATAAAGTCCCTGGATTTAAAAATCTAGATTTAAGACAAAAAAAATTAATATACTATCTATCAGAAGCTTCATTGAGTGGTAGAGATATTATATTTGATCAAAACTATAAACACAATTTAAGAGTCCGTAGAACATTGGAGACAATTGTAGCAAACTACACTGGAGATAGAAATACTGAGGAGTTTGAAAATTTTATGACTTATACAAAAAGAATGTGGTTTTCAGGGGGAATCCATCACCATTATTCAAGTGCAAAACTTCAACCTGAATTTAGTTCTGAATATTTTATTAATGAGTTAATTACTAAAACAGAATCATCTCAAGAATTTGCTTTCCCAATTTTAAAAAATGAAGATAAAATGGATTTAGCAAGATTCATTGACAAGATTATATTTGATAAAAGTTATGAAAGTAAAAGAGTAAGTAAAGACGGTGACATCATTCTAAATTCAGCAAATAATTATTATGAATCAACAATAACAGCACAAGAAGCTGAATTGTTTTATACAAAGAATAAATCCGAACAAACAACTCCTTACTTTAAACAACCTGAGTTTGGTTTAAATTCTAAACTAGATAAAGATTCTGATGGGAATTTATTTGAAAATACATACAGAGTTGGAGGAATGTATGGTGATGCATTAGAGAAAATGATATATTGGATTGAAAAAGCAAAAACTGTAGCGGAAAATGAGGAACAAGTAAAATCATACGACTTATTAATTGATTATTATACAACAGGAGATATTTATAAATGGGACGACTACTGTGTTCAGTGGCTAAATACAAAAACAGATATTGACTGGATTAATGGTTTTGTTGAAGTTTATGGCGATGCTGCAGGCAGAAAAGGAGCATATGAGTCGATAGTACAAATTAAAGATATGGAAGCTTCAAAAACAACAGAAGTGATTAATGAATATGTACAGTGGTTTGAAGACAACTCAAGTATAATGGAAGAACATAAAAAAGAGAATGTAGTTGGTGTAAGCTATAAAGTTATTAATGTAGCGATGGAATCAGGCGATGCATCTCCATCAACTCCTATTGGAGTTAATTTACCTAATAATACTTGGATTAGAAAAGAAAAAGGATCAAAGTCAGTAAGTCTAGCTAATATTATTGATGCATATGATAAATCATCAACAGGTTCAGGATTTTTAGAAGAATTTTGTTTTTCCAAAGATGAAGTTGAAAGAACAAGAAAGCATGGGGAAGTTGCAGATAAACTAGGTACACTTCTTCATGAGGTCGTAGGACATGCGTCAGGTCAAATTAATGAGGGTATAGGAGACCCTAAAGAAACTCTAAAAAATTACAAATCAACTCTTGAAGAAGCAAGAGCAGATTTAGTTGCTTTATATTATATGATGAATCCAAAATTAGTAGAGATTGGATTGATGGATACATTAGAATGTGGAATGGCTGACTATGATTCATACATTAGAAATGGATTAATGTTACAATTGAGAAGGATTGATATTGGTAAAAACATTGAACAAGACCATATGAGAAACAGACAACTAGTAGCATCCTGGGCATACAAAAAAGGATTAAAAGACAATGTAATTAAGAAACATGTACAACAGACTCCAACTATATGTAAAAAATCTGGCGACACACTTGCTCACACAAAAACTTTCTTTGTAATTAATGATTATGAAAAACTACAAAATATTTTTGGTCAACTTTTAAGAGAAATTCAAAGAATTACATCTGAAGGAGATTTTAATGCTGGAAAAGCATTAGTTGAAAATTATGGTGTAAAAGTAGATTTAGATATTCATAAAGAGGTTCTAGCAAGATCTAAACAATTTAATAGCGCACCATATGGTGGTTTTATAAACCCTAAGTACTCACTTATTAAAAATAAAAACAATGAAATAATTGACGTGTCAATTTCGTATCCAGAAGACTTTACAAATCAGATGATGAACTACGCTAAAAATTATTCTTTTTTACCAAATACTAACTAAACAACTAGCTCTTAGCTCTCTATAAAATCAATACCTTCTCCAGATAATTTCTCAAGAATAGGCTTGTAAATATCTTTATAAATTGGTATTCTAACTCCTTTTAAATTGATTTTATTTTGCAAAATCAATTCACAAGCAAAGAAAACTGGTAAACCAACTGTTTTTGCCATAGCTGTATGATAACTATCATCACCTTTAACAACCATTGAAAGCATTAAACTTTGTGATTTATTATTAATTAAATACTCAAACTTATGCTGCATAACTATCATATCAACATCGTCTGTTTCTAATGCCCATTTATCTTGTAAAGCATTTAATAGATGCTCAAAAGGAGAATACTTTTTGTTATAATATTTTGTATTAAATAAGTCCAAGTAATCCATTTTAGATTTAATATCAGAATCGTTTAAACCTTCTATATATGAATTAAAAACTTTTTCATCGATCAGTTTATTATTTATCGACTCTGATGTCAT
>NHIO02000002.1 GCA_002171975.2 Flavobacteriales bacterium TMED191 | reverse complement strand
GAGCATTAGAGATTGATGTTGCAAATAGTACTATTATTCCTACAGCAATTAATTGGGTCAAATTTTTCATAGTATTCAATTTTAGTTAAACATTAATTTCGTATAACACACGATGAATAAATCAAATGCCGTGCCAAACTTGAGCTTTCGTAGTTAAATAAATGGATATAATTTTAAATCCTAAATTATTTCTTTATAAATTTCCTTAGTATTTGTACATACACAATTCATAAAAATGTAATTTTGGAAAAAAGATAACTAATGGACAAGTATTCTTTTCTAGGGAGCTTACATATTTCATTTTACGAAAAATTATATAGTCAATATTTAGACAATCCTGATTCGTTAGATAGCTCTTGGCGCAGCTTTTTTCAAGGTTATGAATTTGCCAACGAACCATATGGTCTTTTGAACCAAGATATGCCTGAGGAGATAACAAAGGAATTTCAAGTTATTTCCTTGATTGATGATTATAGAAAAAGAGGCCATCTTTTCACACAAACTAATCCAGTTAGAGACAGACGAGATTATAATCCAAAATTAAATCTCGAGAACTATAATCTTTCTTCAGAAGATCTTGATTTAGTCTTTCAGGCAGGAAATGAGGTTGGTTTAGGTCCTACAACTTTAAAAGAAATCCTAATACATTTACAAACTGTATATTGTCAATCTATTGGCATAGAATATGTTTACATTAGAGAACTAGATGAATTTAACTGGATTAAAAATTTTATACATAAAAATAATAATCAACCAAATTTTGACAAAGACCAAAAAATTGAAATTTTAAAACAGCTTAACTCTTGTGTTGGGTTTGAGAAGTTTTTACACAAAAAGTATGTTGGACAAAAAAGATTTTCTATTGAAGGAGCGGAGTCTATTATACCATCTTTGGAGTATGCAATTAGTCAAGGGGCTCAGCTTGGTGTTAATGAGTTTATATTTGGGATGGCGCATCGTGGAAGACTAAGTGTTTTGGCAAATATATTTAACAAATCTTTTACTCGAATATTTAATGAGTTTGAAGGTGTTGTTTATGAAGATGACGAATTTGATGGAGATGTTAAATATCATTTAGGTTATAATTGCAAAAAGCAACTTTTAAATGGCAAAACTGTTGAGATTAGCTTGGCTCCAAACCCTTCTCATCTAGAAGCTGTTGGACCTATTGTCCAGGGTATATCTAGATCTAAAATAGATAAAAAATATCAAGGTGATAATTCAAAATTACTACCTATTTTAATTCATGGTGATGCTGCAATTGCAGGGCAGGGTGTTGTGTATGAAATAATTCAAATGTCTCAACTTAATGGGTATAAAACTGGCGGGACTATTCATATTGTAATTAACAATCAAGTTGGTTTTACAACTAATTATTTAGATGGTCGTTCCAGTACATATTGCACCGATGTTGCAAAAACTATTTTATCACCCGTTTTACATGTGAATGGTGATGATGTTGAAGCTGTTATGCACACAATAGAATTTGCTATTAAATATAGACAAAAATTTAAAAAAGATGTTTTTATTGACCTACTTTGCTATCGAAAGTATGGGCATAATGAAGGTGATGAGCCTAAGTTCACTCAACCTAAACTGTATAAACTTATTGAAAGGCATCTTAATCCAAAAGAAATATATTTGGAAAAATTATTATTAGAGAATATAGTAAATAGAGATCAAGTTGAAAAGATAGAAAATGCTTTTTCTAAAATTTTAGAGAATGAGTTCACAAAGGCTAAACAAAAGAGCAAAACTACAATCAGATCTATTGTTCGAGATAATTGGCAGGGCCTTAATAAGGCTATGCCTAAAGATTTCCTGCAAGACGTAGATACGAAATTTAACAAAGATGAATTACTAAAATTGGGACGTAAGATCTATACACTTCCAGATAATCATAATTTCTATAAAAAAACAAAAAAGCTTTTTTCTGATAGATTAAAAATGCTAAATGAGGGTAAAGGGCTTGATTGGGGGATGGCAGAGTTATTAGCTTATTCAACATTATTAAGCGAAGGAATTCCGGTAAGAATTTCAGGTCAAGATGTAGAAAGAGGTACTTTCTCTCATCGACATGCAATTATTAAAAGTGAAAATAGTGAAACAAAAATTAATATTTTTGAATCTTTACATACTAATGAGGTTGATTTTACAATTTATAATTCATTTCTTTCAGAGTATGCGGTACTTGGTTTTGAATATGGTTATGCAGCAGCAAAACCTCATGCGTTAACTATTTGGGAAGCACAATTTGGAGATTTTTGTAATGGGGCTCAAATAATTATTGATCAATATATTTCATCTGCAGAAGAAAAATGGAACCTGCAAAATGGTTTAGTACTCTATTTGCCTCATGGTTATGAGGGGCAGGGTGCAGAGCACTCAAGTGCAAGAATGGAAAGATTTTTACAATTATGTGCTCAAAATAATATGCAGATTTTGAACTGCACTACCCCTGCTAACTTGTTTCATATGTTAAGACGCCAAATGAAGCGTTCATTTAGAAAACCTTTAATTTTATTTTCTCCAAAAAGTTTATTGAGGCATCCTAAATGTATATCTTCATTGTCTGAATTCACATCTGGAACATTTAAAGAGGTAATAGATGATGAAAAAGTTGAGAAAAATAATATTTCTACTTTGGTCTTTACCAGTGGTAAGCTTTATTATGAGTTGGACACCAAAAGAGATTCCCTAAATGATAATAAAACTGCAATTATTAGAATTGAACAATTATATCCTTTTCCTAATCGGAATTTGGAAACAATAATTCAAGGATATAAAAATGTAAATAGATATATTTGGGTTCAAGAAGAGCCAAAGAATATGGGTCCATGGTTTCATGTAAGTGATCATTTTAGATCTGTTAAATTGAAAATTGAATTAATTTCAAGAGATGTTAGTGCTTCACCTGCAAGTGGTTCGTCTCAAAGATATAACGAAAGACAAAACAAAATTATTAATAAAGTATTTAATAAATAAATTATGATTTTAGAAGTAAAAGTGCCAAGTCCTGGAGAATCTATAACAGAGGTCGAGATATCTAATTGGCTTGTATCTGATGGAGATTTTGTAGAAAAAGATCAAGAAATTTGTGAAATAGACTCTGATAAGGCAACACTAACTATTAGTGCTGAAGATAGCGGAGAGATTACATTACTAAAGGAGATTGAGCTTACTATTCCTGTTGGTGAAGTGATTTGTACAATAAATACAAATGTTAAATCTAGTTCATCACGTTCCTCTTCTTTGAAAAAAGAAAGTAAATCAGTGTCTACTGAATTAAAGGTAATACCATCTCCAGCTGCTCAAAAAATGATTAGAGAACAAGATTTAATTACTTCCGATATTAAGGGTACAGGTAAAAAAGGTCGAATTACAAAGCAAGATATTATAAAAGCTAAGCCAGCTATGGGACAGTCAGATGGCAATAGAGAGGTTGTAAGAAATAGATTATCTACTTTACGTAAAAAATTAGCAAAAAGATTAGTAACGGTTAAGAATGAAACCGCTATGCTTACTACTTTTAATGAAGTAAATATGCATGAGATAAATTCTATTAGATCAAAGTATAAGGAAGATTTTAATAAGAAGCATGATTGTAAATTAGGATTTATGTCATTTTTTACAAAAAGTGTTGCTCGTGCATTACAAATGTTTCCAAATGTTAATTCTATGATTGATGGACAAGAACTTGTTCAGTTTCAGTTTATTGATATTTCAATTGCCGTAAGTTCCCCTAAGGGTCTAATGGTGCCAGTTTTAAGGAATGTAGAATCAATGAAATTTTATGAAATTGAAAAGGAAATAAGAAGACTAGCTGAAAAGGCTAGAGATGGTAAAATTTCATTAGATGAGATGGTTGGAGGCACATTTACTATAACAAATGGAGGGGTTTTTGGATCAATGTTATCAACACCAATTATTAATCCGCCTCAATCTGCTATTTTAGGCATGCATAATATTGTGGAGAGGCCTGTAGTGAATAATGGTAAAATTGAAATTGCTCCAATAATGTACTTAGCCCTATCATATGATCATAGAATTATTGATGGAAAAGACTCTGTCGGTTTTCTACTAGCTATTAAGGAAGGCCTAGAAAACCCAAAAGAGCATTTATTAGGTGGTGAAAAAAATATATCTAAAAATTTAGGAGTTTGATTTAATTAGAAATGATAGGGTTTACCAGTTCGGGATCAGCAATTAACTTAATATATTGTGAGGAGGTTCCACCAAAAACACCAAGACCACCATTTACATTTGAATTTGCATCAGCGGGAGCTCCAAAAGGACCTGCAGGATTATTAAATGCTAATGAATACCAAAAGTCCCATGAATCTCGGTCTACAGAAGACCATTTTAAAAAAACAGTATCTTGTACATTCCAAAATCCAGTTGTAGCACCTGAGCTTCCGTCGACTTCTTCATCGCTAGATACTTCTTGTTGACCCCATTCTTGCCAAAATCCTCGTCCTTTATAAGTGGGAAAACTAAAGCTCCATCCATTGACATATTCATCATTAAAGTTTCCATCTTGTTCTAACATGCTGATATAAAAATCATCATATCCATCTAGTGGAGGTTGAACATCAAAACTACTCCCCCAAATAGATTTTGTTTTAGAAAATATTCTATAGCAATTCCCTAATTCTTCTGGGTCAGTCAAGTGACCTAAAAGATAGCAATAACTACTGTCATCAGACCTATATAAAAATCTTAGACTATCAATAGTAATCGGTGCAAGTGTTGGTATTGTAGTTATTGCAGATAGTAAAGTATCTCCTTTATTTACCTCAAGTGTATATGTTGCACCTTCTTCGCCAATTATACTAGTACCAATATAATTATAATACCAAGTATCAGTTAAGCCAAATCCAGGAGTCAAAATTTCGCTATCCCCATTACTAGATGTTATTTTTACTTCGGCATCGTTAATAAAAGATTCAAATACATTGTCAATATTTAGTGGGTCAAAATAGGGTAGACTTCTAGATAGAAGTATTTTGGCTGGTTGATTATTTTCAATATAACCGTTGATAATTAATTGTGGTCCATTATTTGGAATATTAATAGTTATTTCTTTTGTACATGAAAGAAATAACAATATTATTATAAAGCTAAATTTTTTCATTTTTTAAAAATTAAAGTTCCAACTAATGGATGGTATTATTGGAAATAATGAAACTTGTTGAGCAGTTATTTTAACATCATCTGAGTCACCCAATAAACCCTCTGTTTCAAAGTAAATAAAGTATGGGTTTTGTCGATTGTAAATATTATATATTGAAAGAGTCCAACTTGACGAGAATTTTTTGGTAGCCTTGTTTTTTAAAGTCAATGCCAAATCCATTCTATGATATGGAGACATTCTATAACTATTTCTTTCCCCCCATTCTGTAATAAGATTTCCTTCAATTATATACATGGACTTCGGTATTGTTAGTGAATTGCCACTTGCGTATACAAATACGGTAGAGAAGTTTAATCTTTCAGTAATTTGGTAATTTAAAACAATAGATAAATCATGTGGCCTATCATATTTCGCATAGTACCAATCACCTTGGTTGAGTTCATCAAATTGTCTGGTTGTTTTTGAATATGTATATCCTATCCACCCATTTAGGTTTCCTCTTTTTTTAGCTAAAAATAACTCTGCACCATATGATTTACCATCACCAAATGTTAGGTTATTATCAATATTCTCTAACCCAATGGAAACTCCAGGCATATATCCTTCACTATATTCTACAAGATTTTCCATAGTTTTAAAGTATAGCTCAACAGAAGTTTCAAACATGTTATTAGAGTAGTTTTTAAAATACCCTAAGGAGTACTGTCGACCAAATTGGGGTTTAACAATATCTGAACTAGGTAGCCATACGTCAGTGGGCAATGACGAACTTGCAAGAGAGGTTAAGTGGAGATATTGATAATTTTGTATAAAACTTAACTTGACCGAAGAAGATTCATCTAATAGGTATCTTAAAGAGAATCTTGGCTCAAAACCACCATAACTTTCAACAACATCTCCTTTCTCATACGAAATGATTGTGTCTGTTGAAATTTGTCCAATTTGACCAGAGTTATCTTTCACATGCCTTTCAAAAGGACCAACTTGGATAAATCCAGAGTACCTTAATCCAATATTTATTAATAGTCTTTTATTGAAATCATATTCATCG
Source organism: Flavobacteriales bacterium TMED191 (assembly GCA_002171975.2). Taxonomy (NCBI): domain Bacteria; kingdom Pseudomonadati; phylum Bacteroidota; class Flavobacteriia; order Flavobacteriales; species Flavobacteriales bacterium TMED191. The sequence continues at coordinate 14,910 of NHIO02000002.1, read as the reverse complement.
TTAATATATAGCCCATATTCATGAGCGTAATAATTTATAATTTGTTCTAATTCGAGATCATCGTAATTACCAGAGAAGCTAGTTGGGTTAAATCGATGATATACATAATTGCTTCCGAATTTGATTTTATGTTTTGGATTTGGATAATAGCTAAAATCATTTTTCACATTCCAATCTCTAATACCTGAGAACATGCTTGTTTGCGATGAAGGTACACTATCTAGGTCTTGTGACATATTTAATTCATACTTGTAATCGCTAAAGATCAAGGATGTGTTCATAAATAAATTACTGTTAAATAAATGATTCCATCTTAATGAAGCAGTTGCATTACCCCATGGCATATTCATTCTAAAACCCCAGTTTTCACTGTTAAAATTAAATACATCTCGACCAAAATAACCACTTAGATAGATTTTATCCTTAGCAGTTAATTGGTAGTTTGCTTTTGTAGTTAAATCATAAAAATGGTACGAGCTTCCAGCAAAAGCAGTTGTGTCTACAAATGGTTTAGCAAGGACATCAAAGTATGTTCTTCTTCCAGAAATTATAAATGAACTAGTATCTTTTTTTATAGGACCTTCTAGAGTTAATTTAGATGAGATAAGACCAATCCCTCCCGTACCACCAAATTTTTTGCTATTACCATCCTTCATATTAATGTCGAGCACAGAAGATAATCTTCCACCATAATTTGCGGGCATTGAGCCTTTAATTAAGTCAATATTATTAATAGCATCACTGTTAAAAACGGAAAAAAATCCAAATAAATGTGAAGCATTATATACTACAGCTTCGTCAAGAAGAATTAAATTTTGGTCAGGACCTCCACCTCTTACGTAAAAGCCGGAAGAACCTTCAGAGCCAGACTGTACACCAGGAAGTAATTGAATGGTTTTTAATATATCTTTTTCACCCATTAAAACTGGTATTTGGTCTACTTGCTCAATCTCTAATTCGATTTTTCCCATATCAGCATTCTTAATATTTGCATCTTCTTTTTTTGCTTTAACAGTAACTTCTTCTGTTAGGTAACTAGTAGGCACTAAATTAAAAATTACATTCTCAGATGATTTGGTTATATTAATTGTCTCTGTATTGTACCCAATATAGGACGTCTGCAAGTTGTATGTTCCTGAATCAATCGTAAATGAAAAAAAGCCGTAATTATTAGTGGTGCAACCTACATTTAATTCTTTTACTATAACATTAGCACCGATTAATGTTTCACCAGATTGAGAGCTTTTTACATAGCCACCAATACTAATTTTACTTTCTTGAGATAAGCCGGATAAAAATATAAGTAGAATGAAATAAATTATATTTCGAATTTTCACAGGATTAATTTTTTTTGCATAAATGTAATGCCTCAAAGTTATACAAAATATACTTCTTACTATATATTTTTTAAATAAATTTTCGCATAGTTTTTAAAGCAGAATTAATATCATAGATATTGTTTATATAAACTTTAATATTATTATTAGATTCTTTTACTGAATAGTTGTCAGTTTTACTCGTTTGAATTAAATTAATTATTTTCTGTAAGACATCTTGTTGTAGTTGGTCATTAAATGTAACAATCATTTTGCCTTGTTTCAAAATTATTTTTATACAATTTCCACGATCTGCTAGAATCCTCAATTTTATTGACTGTAATAAATCAACTGTAGGTTGTGGAATTTGTCCAAACCTATCCTTCAATTCAATTTCTAAAGTATGTATTTCGTTATCGTCAGTTAGTTGACTTATTCGCTTATATAAATTCATTCTTTCAGTTACACTATCTATATAGAAATTAGGAATTAGCAATTCTAGGTCGGTTTCAATTAGGCACATGACTAAACCTTGAGAAGCGATGTTTAAAGAGGCTTTTTTAAATTTAGATTCTTTAAGTTCAGTAACAGCTTCATTTAAAATTTTTTGATAATTTGTAAAGCCCATTTCTTCTATAAAGCCAGATTGTTCTGCGCCCAGCATATTGCCAGCACCTCGGATTTCTAGATCTTTCATTGCTATATTAAAACCATCACCCAAATTTGATAAATTTGAAACTGCATTTAATTTTTTAATACTATTGTCTTTTATTTTATTAAATGGGGGTGTTAGCAAATAACAAAAGGCTTTTTTATTAGATCTCCCCACTCTTCCTCTCATTTGATGCAAATCAGCCAACCCAAAATTTTGCGCATCATTTATAATTATAGTATTTGCATTTGGAATATCAAGTCCATTTTCAATAATTGTAGTTGTAATTAAAACATCAAATTCACCATTTATAAAATTTAGTATGGTTGTTTCCAGTTTTTTAGAATCCATTTGTCCATGTGCAAATCTAATATTTAGATTAGGATGCATAATTGAAATCATATTATGAACATCTTCAATATTAGCTACCCTATTGTGTACAAAAAAAACTTGTCCTCCACGGCTAACTTCATAGCTAATCATCTCTTTGATAGTTTCATGATTGAATGCAGAGATTGTTGTTTCAATAGGGTTTCTATTTTTTGGATAAGTGGTCATAATTGATAAATCACGTGAACCCATTAATGAAAACTGTAACGTTCTTGGTATAGGAGTTGCAGTTAATGTTAAAGTGTCTACATTTTCTTTAAATGTTTTTAATTTATCTTTTGTTGAAACTCCAAATTTTTGCTCTTCGTCAATAATTAATAATCCTAAGTCTTTAAATATTACATCTTTACTAATTAGTCGATGAGTTCCAATGATAATATCTACTAAACCTTCTTTTAATTCATCAAGAATATTTAAAGTTTGTTTTTTTGAGACAAACCTATTAAGGTATTTTATATTACAAGGGAAATTTTTTAGTCTTTTATTAAATGTATTGTTGTGTTGTAAAGCTAGTATTGTTGTGGGAACTAATACAGCAACTTGTTTATTATCCGCAACTGCCTTGAACGCAGCTCTAATTGCAATTTCAGTTTTTCCAAATCCAACATCTCCACAAACGAGTCTATCCATGGGAGCATTATTTTCCATATCTTTTTTAATCTCATTTGTTATTGTAATTTGATCTGCAGTTTCTTGAAATATAAATGATGCTTCAAGTTCATGTTGTAAATAGGTGTCTTTTGAAAAGGCAAAACCTTTAGTTATTTTTCTTTTTGCGTATAATTTAATCAAATCAAATGCAACCGTTTTAATTTTACTTTTTACTTTATCTTTTAATTTTTTCCATCTTGGAGAACCTAGTTTATCTAGTTTTACATCAAATTCACTTTCTTTAAATTTTGATATTTTATGTAGGGCATGAATACTAATGTAAAGAACATCTCCATTTTTGTATAATATCCTTATTGATTCTTGCTTAGTATTATTTTGTGTTTTAATTCTTAATCCATCAAACTGGCCAACTCCATAGTCAAAATGTGTAATATAATCGCCTTTTTTCAAGTTTGTTATATCTCTTATACTAGAGGTATTATTTGTTTTATATATTCTTTTAGATTTATATTGATGGTGTCTTTCAAAAATTTGGTGATCTGTGTAAATTAATACTTTATTATCATGATCAATAAATCCCTCTTTTAGTGAGTTTTCACATTTAACTAAATCCACAAGGTGAAGATAGTTTTGGAAAATATTTAATAATCTCTTCATCTGGTTTTCTGATGAAACAGTGATAATATTGTTATATCCTGACTTTTTATATTCATCTAGGTGATTAATTAGTATTTCAAATTTTTGATTAAAAGATGACTGAGCGTTTGAATTGAATTTTATTGTGTTTTGATAATTACTATCAATTATATTTCCAGTATATATACAATAATTTTCGCTTAAGTATTGTTGAAGTTCTTCTAGTTTTATGTCATTTTGTTGAAGTTCTTTCTGTAAAATTAAATTGGGATTATTAATCCAGATAGTTGTTCCACTACCTAAATATGTTAAAAAACTAGTACTATCTTTACTATTTGATTCTTGAATATTAGAAAAAATATCAATTTGTTTAATTACATCTAAAGACATCTGACTTGAAACGTTGAAACATGTGATTTCTTCAATTATGTCATCATCTAGAACAATGCGATATGGATTGTCGTTGTCATAAGAAAAAACATCAATTATTAATCCACGTACAGCGTAATCTCCTGGAGCCATCACGAAATCAGTATTGTTGAAGTTCAAACTATTAAGCTCTTCAAAAAAATTATTAGTGCTAATTTTATCACCCTTTTTAAGTGTCAATTTTTTTTTTGTAAAATCTTTTTTTGTTAAAATTTTTTCAAAAATAGCTTCGGGATATGTTACAACTGATGTGTAGTTTTTTAGGCTTAACTGTTTTAAAACACTAATTCTTTCAAGTATTATATTTTTATCATTATTCTTTTTAATTCTTTTAGAAGATGGGTATAAAAAGGCGGCAAATTTTGGATTTAAATTATTGAGATCATCTAAAAAATATAATGCACTTTCTAGACTATCTAAAATAAATAAATTATTGGCTTGTTTTTTTTTAATTAGATTGGCGGCAATAATAGATAGCTGAGAGCCCTGTAGATTTTTAAGATGTATTTTTTTTTTGTTTTTTTCTTTTAACCAGGAGTCTAGTTTTAAAAAGCTCTCATCTTGAGAAAATAATTTTAATAAATTAAACTGACTCACTTTTTATAGAATGATAATAATTTTTCAACCATATTACTAGATCCAACAACGAAGGGCGTCCGTTCATGTATATGTCGTGGGATTATTTCTAGGATGCTTGTTTTTAAATTTGATGATTTTGATGAAGCTGCTTGAGCAATATATGCAATAGGATTACACTCGTAAATTAAACGTAATTGTCCTTGTGGTTTGTCACTTGTTTTAGGGTAAATAAATATACCGCCTTTTAACATGTTTCTGTGAAAATCAGCAATTAGAGAACCGACAAATCTACCTGTATGAGTACGTTTTCCGTCACTATTGAGTTCCTTACAATAATTTATAAATTCAATAATTTCTGAGTCTACAGAATTTAAGTTTCCCTCATTAATCGAAAAAATTACACCATTTGAAGGGGTTTTAATATTTTCATGCGTTAAAATATACTCTTTAGTTTTAGTATTTAAAGAAAAACTATGTGCTTTATTATTAATCGAAAATACCATCATAGTAGTTGTTCCATAAATCACATAGCATGCTAATTTTTGATTTTTACCAGCTTGCATGTAGCCAAGGGAATTGTTTTCTAAAATAGAAAAAATACTTCCAACCGGAATATTGACATCAATATTTGATGATCCGTCTAATGGATCCATTGCAACTAAGTAATTCCCGGATTGATTTAAATTAATTATTTCTTCATTTTCTTCGGAGAGTATTTTAGCTATTGAACTATTTGTTTGAAATTTGGTAATAAAAATATCATTTGCAATTAAATCAAGTTTTTGAACTTCTTCATTTTGTATATTTTTGCGACCACTCAGACCAAAAATATCAGATGATGTTTCGTTTAATTTTTTATACATTAGAATGGAGCCATTCTTAATATTTAAAATAATATCAACTAAATTTGGATGATAAGTTTGAGTATGTAAAAATTGTTCAAGATTCATATAAATTAAAAAAGAATAATATATTTAATTGTAAAAATAAAGTTTAATATTTAAATGAAGGTATTAAAATTTGGAGGAGGTTGTTTAAAGGATGCTAATTTTATTAAGAAATTACCAATTATTTTAAAAAATTACATTGATTGTCCAGTATTTTTAGTTGTATCTGCTTTAGGTAAGACTACTAATATGTTAGAAAGTCGGCAGTATAAGGATGTTATTAATTATACAAGTGATATTATGTTAGAATTGGATTTTGAAACTAGTGTCATACAAGAAGTTATAGATGACCACTTGTCTAGTGAAAAAATTTCACAAAAATTAAATTATCCATCTCGTGTTTGTATCGGTGAGTATCTTTCTTCAGATATACTAAGTAGATATCTTAGCAATATGAATCTGTCTAATAAATTAATAGATGCTGCTTTATGTATTCATACAGTTACTTGGAACTCTAAAACTAATTCAGCTGCATTTCATTCTGCAAGTTTATCTGATTGTTGGAAAAATTCAAAAAGTAAAATTTACATAACCCAGGGTTTCATCGCAAGTGATATTCGATCAAAAAACACGTCATTTAAAATGATTAGAACTACATTAGGTCGAGAAGGATCAGACTTTAGTGCTGCTATTTTTGGTGCATTACTTAATGCAAATGAAGTTGTTTTGTTCAAGGATGTTGATGGAATTTTCGACAAGGACCCTAAAACTTATTCAGATGCTAATTTATTTTTAAAATTATCTTTTGACGAAGCTTTTCAGATTTGCAATAAAAGAGAAACTGTTATTCATCCAAATACCCTAAGACATTTGCAAAAACATAAAATACCTATTAGAATTAAAAATTTCAATGATTTAAGTAAAACAGGTAGTTTAATTATTGACTAATTTTTTTTAAATAGATCCACCAATAATTCTTGAACCTATATCAGAGTTTAAGCCAAAACCAATCGTAAAGACATCGTAATTGGCTTTTGTCCAGTCTACATGAATAGTAAATAATAATAGTTTTATTCGCGCTCCAATAGTAGCTTTTAATCCATTAACACCTCCAAAAGAAAAATCTATAGGGTCTGTGATATTAAGTTCTTCACCCTCAATGACCTGCTCACCGTCCCAGTCTAAAACTGTATAATTGCCATTTAGAGCAAGTGATGATTTTGAATATTGATAGCCTATTCCTAAATAAGGAGTGATAAAGGCAATTTTTTTACTTAATATCAAATTTGAATTAAATGCTTTAATATCGAAAGTTAAATTTTGTTCAGGTCCAGTAAAGTCATACTGACTATTTAATTTAGAATATGCACTTAGAATAGACAAATTAAATGGTAAAATTTTAACTCCGGGTATCCATTGCTTTATATCATGTTTTAATCCAAAACCCCAAAAACCAGATTTAAATTTTTTAAGGTTTACTGTAGGTGCATATCTAAATAAAATTTCAGTTTTTTTAATTAAACCAATACTGCCTTGAATATATGGCATTAAAAGGGAATTTCCCCAGTCTAAACCACCTGGCATATTAAATAGCGGTTCATCATTTATTTCAGTGTCAGGTAAAGTATATAAAATTTGTGTTTCTTCACTAGGCCCTAAAATTGTAGATAATTGTCCGTTATTATAGGTGCTTAAATTTGTTAATTCGGAAGAAGGGTTGAAAAATTGAGAGTTGGTATTTGGGGTGATAACATGAAAGCCTGCAGTAACATCAAAGCCCGGGAACTGATGAGGTTTAGCAGTATTATACCAACCAGCATTTAATCCGCTACCAAACCATTTACCGACTGGTGACATATATCCCTCAACTAATTTTTCAGTATCATTAATTAGTGTTTGAGATGATCCAATTATAAAGTTTGTTATTTGCTCTTGAGATGTAAGTTGGAAAAAAACAATAAATAGTAATTTTAGGACAATATTTTTTTTCATTTAAATTGAATAATTTTTTTGATTAGTATTGATGGTATTTTTTTATTTGCCTCTTTTGTCAGTCCAGCTATATGCGGAGTCATAATTACATTGTTGCAATTTAATAAATAATTTATATTTTGATTAAAGACTAGTTTACTAAATGTTTTATCTTCACTTTCATGCACATCTAATCCAGCACCAATAATCTTGTTAGATTTCAACCCACTCACTAAGTCACCTGAATTAACAATTTTACCTCTTGATGTATTAATGAAATAAAATTTCTTTTTCATTTTTCTAATAAATTTTTTATCAAATAAATGAAAAGTCTCTTTATTCAAAGGGATATGTAAACTTATAACATCACTGTTTTGATATATGCTTTTCATATCAACCTCTTCAACAAAAGGATTTGAGAATCCGGATTTGTATTTGTCATAAGCAATTATTTTACAATTAAAATTATAAAGTTTTTTTGCAAATGCAGAACCTGTATTCCCATATCCGATTATCCCGATAGTTTTTTCTTCTATTTCATAACCTCTATTATTTTCACGATTCCATTTTTTATTTTTTAATTCAGACATTGATTTATAAATATTATTTAATAAACATAATAAAAGACCTAAGCTATGTTCTGCTACTGCATTACTATTGCCTTCTGCTGAATTAAAGCATTTAATACCCATTTCCTCCGCTTTTTTGACATTAATCGATTCCATTCCAGAGCCATATCGAGCAATAAATTTTAAATTTTTAGCCTGTTTTAGGAAGGAGTTATCAATTTGCATCCTATTTCGCACTATTAATCCTGTAAATAAGTGTAGTTTGTTGAGCACCGTTTTAAGACTGTCATTAATTGCATATTCATAAATGATGTTATGCTTATCTAATAATTCTAAGAGTATAGGGTCTATTTTATCAGTTATTAAAATCTTCATATTTATAGAATAATTTCAGCAATTGAAAAATAGATAAATAAGCCTATTACGTCATTCATTGTAGTAATAAAAGGACCTGTTGCAAGTGCAGGATCGATATTGTATTTATTTAGAAACAATGGAACAAAAGTACCAAATAGAGCTGCAAAAACCATAACGGTTAATAAAGAAATACTTACTATTATAGGAATGTTGGGTTGCGGGTATAGAACAATACATGCAATAAATACTATAATACAACAGATTAATCCATTTGCTAAAGCTACCCCAAATTCTTTAATCAATCGTTTAGACCAATGTTCAATTCCTAAATTTTTAGATGCTAGGCCTTGTACAATAATAGCTGACGACTGCACTCCTACATTTCCACCCATAGCTGCTATTAATGGTATGAAAAAGGCTAATAATGGATTTTTTTCAATTGGAAAAAGTCCAATAATTTGTGCTCCTAGTAAGCCTCCAATTAGACCTATAATCAACCATGGTATTCGTGCTTTTATTAAAGTTAATATACTATCTAGTGGTTCAATATTTTCGCTAATTCCAGATGCCATTTGATAATCTCTTTCTGCTTCTTCTTTAATATAGTCTACAACATCATCAATCGTGATTCTACCTACAAGTATATTCTGTTTATCTACAACAGGTAAAACAATTAAATCATATTTATTCATTATTCTAGCAATCTGCTCACAACTTGTATCTGTTTGGACAGATATAATATGCTTATTAAATATTTTATTGATAAACGTTTTCTCAGGGCTTAGTAATAGTTTCTTTAGAGATACAGTTCCAAGTAATTGATTTTCCTTATTAACTACATAAATTGTGTATACTTTGTTGACATTTTGTGCTTGTTCTCTCATTTCAGCTACACACCTTAATATACTCCAGTTTTCTCGAACTTGTATTAACTCTTTTGCCATTAAAGCTCCTGCAGAGTTTTCTTCATAAGATAATAAGTCTGCTAAATGACTAGCTTGTTGAGGGTTAATAATATTAGATAGTACTTCCTTTTGTTTTTCGTCAGATAGTTCTTGAATAACATCAGCTGCATCATCAGAATCTAGGTTGTCAATAACTTCTTCAACAATTTCCTTTGAACTTAAATTATCTAGTAATTTTTCTCTAAAATCATCTTCTAGCTCAATTAAGATATCTGCACTCTTTTCTTCACTGAACAGGTCCAATACGAATTTAGCTTCGTCAGGTTGAAGATTTATAATTATTTCTGCAATATCTGGGGCGAGTAAATTTTTGCAAAGATTAAGAATAGCTTGTGCATCCTTAGTTTTCGTTAATACTTCAATAGTATTTAAAAATTCTTTAGTTAATTGAAAGTTCATTTTTTATTTGGGAATAGCATGTTAGTTAATTGTATAAATTGAGACACACTTAATTCTTCTGCTCGCTTTGAGATTATTGGCTTAAGTTTGTTGTCATCCAATTTAGTGAAATTTTTTAATGCATTTTTCAATTTTTTTCTTCTTTGTGAAAATCCAGCTTTCACTACTTGAACAAATTTATTATAATCACAATTAATATTTATTTTTTGATTTCTTCTTAGTTTAATAACAGTAGAGTCTACATTAGGAACTGGCATGAAATCTTCTCTTTTCACATCAAATAGAATTTCACAATCAAAAAATGCTTGAATTAAGACACTAGGTATTCCGTATTTTTTTGATTTTGGTGAACTGCAAATTCGTTCTGCAACTTCTTTTTGAAACATTCCAATAACTTGAGAAACTGAATTTTTATTATCTAGAATTTTAAATAGTATTTGTGTAGATATGTTATAGGGAAAATTCCCTACTATAGTATATTTTTTCCATCTAATTTGGGATAAGTTATATTTTAAAAAATCTCCAGATATAATGTATAAGTCAGAAAATTTTTTTTTTAATAGATCACTAGCATCATTATCAATTTCAATTACTTTTAAATTATTGGTTTTCTGGATTAAGTATTTTGTTAAAGCACCTTCTCCTGGCCCAATTTCTAGAATATTGTCACATTCCTTTATGTCGATATTATTTGTAATTCTTTTACAAATATCATTGTTTTTTAAAAAATGTTGACCAAATATTTTTTTAGCTTTTAAAGCCATATTTTTAATTTAAATTTTCTTTTGTTAAAATACTTCTCCAGGCTTTGTACTGATCCCCAAATTTTTCAAAATGTTCATCCTGGAGTTTTGATGCGAAGCTATTTTTATATTTTAAATAATCACTAATGTTTTCTAGTGTATATTGTATAATGTATTTATTGTGTTGATTTACATCTTTTAAAAAATTACTGCTTTTAAATATTTTTGTAGCCATAACATCTGGTATATGTTTAGTCTTCATCCAGTATTCCCAATCTTTGATAATAGAATCGTTAATAATAATTGTAATAGAATATATAATCATTATAGTTTTAAAAAATTATTATCGCGTAATGACCGATATTTGACTCTCGCTTTATTGACGAAAATACTATTTGGTGTTTTTAAAAGTATTTCCTCATATTTTTCTTTTGCTTTTGGGATGTCTTTAAATACTCTTTCATATAATTCTGCTTGATAAAATAAAGCGTCATCATATAGAATATCATAATAATATGTTGAACATATTTTTTCAAGAGCTTTTAGACCCTTATCATGTTCACCAGTTTTTACAAATAAGTTAAATTTTTTAAACAATACTTCATCCATTAGCATATGATCTTCATAATCTTTTTCAAGTTCATTTAATTGCTTTAAGCAAGCATCATATTTTTTTTGCTCATAAAGCAGTTCAGCTTTTGCATATAATTGTAGTGCAGTATTAGTTGTGTCAAGATTAAGATTATCACTAATCATTAAAGATAATTTCATCGCATTATTTGCAATTAATTTAGAAGTAGAATATTTTAAAACCTTTAGTTGATTTTGAGCCCATTCGAAATCACCGTTATAGTAGTTAATTTTTGTCTTTTCAAATTTTGCTTGTTGTCCAATTATCTCCTCTTTAAAGTCATTCTCAACTTGTGAGTACAGTAATATAGATTCCCAAACATTATCTATTTTAGTTAAAATTTTTGCTAATTCCATTTTACATATAGCAACATCATAAGGAGTTAATTTCGAGTTATTAATAGCTTGATTTAGTATATTAACCGCCTTATCTTCTTGGTTAGATTCTACAGATAGTAAATAACAGTAGTTTTGTAGTGCAGTTATTGTCTCGGATTTTATGTTGAATAGATTTAAGAATTCTTCATATTTTACAATTAGTTTATTGACGTCAGATTCTTTTTTAATTTTTTCAGATATTAAGGCTTCATACTCTATGTTTAATAATTGCCAATTACTGTACTCATAATTGAATGAATAGGGATCGCTATTATTTAGAATATATTGTAGAGCTTTTTTTGCACTTACTAACTCATTGTTGGATAGGGCTATTTCTGAAAGCTCTATAATATCTAGCAAATTCTCAGTTAATTTTTTATGAATGCTAATTTCATAATTTAATGCTTTATCAAATTTTTTTTCTTGGACAAATAGCCAAACCAGTAATTTTGAAACTTTAATTGAATCTTTTTTTTGAATGCTTTTTATAAGTATATTTTTTAATATTTTATTATTGTCATTTAAATGATCTTCGGAGATTGTTCTTCTTATAATATTTTTACAAGTTTGAAAATACTGAGGATATTCTATTAATAAATCAATAAGTTCCTTATACATGGATTCAATATTACCTAGTTGTGAGTATATATTAGAGATTTGAATGAAATATTGAGCTTTTGAATTTTCTTGTTTTGCTAATAAATATGCTTTTAATGCAAAATGGTATTTTTTTTCTTTATATAATTTAGAGCCAACAAGACTTAAAAATCTTTTATCCTTTTTTGCTTCTTTTACAGACTTTTCAAATGTGTCGTCAGCCATATCAGATTTTCCTTGAAATGCGTAAAGCTTTCCTAAATCTACAAGAATGGTAGGGTTTTTTTTCTTTTTGTAAAAGTTTTTAATTGTTTTTTCGGCTTTTGTGAAGGCTTGCATTTTGATTAAGCAGTCTAAGTATTTTTCATAAATACTTTGTACATTTTTCTTTTTATAAATATCTTCAAATATAGCAGCAGCTTTTTCAAAGTCACCAAGTCTGTAGTATTCTCTTGCTAGATGTTCGTTTTGACTAGTTTGAGCATAGGTAAACGAAAAAATAAAAAAACAAATAGTATAAAATAATTTAGTTTTCATCAATAATGTCTTCAATGGATTTATTTAAGGAGTCAAATCGTTCTTTTTGATTATTATAACTTTTAGTGTGATTGAAAATACTCTTAGATGTTTTTCTAATCAAATCTGTTTCTTGAGCCAAGTATTTATCTAGAGCTGTAGCTTTTTTTCTGGAAATATGGTAGTCAAGTTTAAGATTAGATAATTGGGTTTTGTTAATTTTTAGTTCTTTGTCAAGCTTTTTATTTTCCACAAGACATGTTTTCAAATCATATAAACAATTTAAATAATCTCTATATTGAAAATATATTAATTCAAATGAGATACTGTCAAGCTTTTTGTTTTCTAGTCTAAGGAGGTTTAAATCAGCAATTTTTAAATTTTGATTTAATTTGTTGGTGTCAATAGATTTTAAATAACTTTCATCTTTAATAATTTCGATTTCAAGTAAATCGATATGGTCTAGTTGATTGGAATTACTAGATGAGCATGCTGCAAATAATAATATGATAATATATGAAGCAAAAAAGTTAGTGATAAAGTTCATTTTAAATAGTAATTTCATAAAACCCCAAATACTTTGACAAAACATCGGGTAAAATAATTTTTTCTTTTTTTTGATTTTGTTCTAAAATTGCTGCAATAATTCTTGGTAAAGCTAGTGAACTGCCATTTAGAGTATGGCATAGGCTGTTTGGTTTATCTTTATTTACTACTTTTAAGTTTAATCTATTAGACTGAAAAGTTTCAAAATTTGAGACAGAACTAACTTCAAGCCACTTCTTTTGAGCTGGTGCATATACTTCAAAATCATATGTTAGTGCAGATGTGAAACCTAAATCTCCCCCACAGAGCTTAACAATTCTAAATTTTAACTCTAATTTTTTTAATAACTCACTTACATGTTCTACCATCTTATCAAGAATTTGATAAGATTCTTCAGGTTGACAAATTTCAACTATCTCTACTTTATCAAATTGATGTAATCTATTTAAACCTCGAACTTCCTTTCCATATGAGCCAGCCTCTCTTCTAAAGCATGGTGAATAAGCTGTACATTTAATTGGTAAGTCGTCAGCCTTAAATTTATGATTGCTAAACATATTTGTTATTGGGACTTCAGCTGTTGGAATGGCATATAAATTATCATTAACAATATGATACATCATACCTTCTTTGTCAGGAATTTGACCAGTATTAAAAGCAGAATTTTCATTAACGAAGAAGGGTGGTGAGTATTCTTTATAACCAGCTTTGATGTTGTAGTCTAAAAAAAAATTAATTAAGCCTCTTTGTAGTCTTGCACCTTTACCTATATATATAGGAAATCCAGAGCCGGTAATTTTGGCTCCTTGTTTAAAATCAATAATATTATATTTTTCTGCCAATTCCCAATGCGCAAATAAAGACTCGGACTTTTTTAAATCTCCCCATTCAAATACAATAATATTGTCTTTTTCAGAATTACCACTTGGAACTTCATTATGAGGTGTATTTGGTATAGAAATTAACAATTCGCGTATATTACTTTCAAGGTCTTTAGCTTTTTGTATTAGTTTTTTGGATTCTTCCTTAAGTGTTGATGCTTTTGTCTTTAGTTTATCAATGGTAGAAAACTTTTGTTCTTTGGCTAGTTGTCCAATATGTTGAGCAATTTGATTACTATCAGTTAAAATTAAATCTAGCTTTTGTTGGTTTGTAATCCGTTTTTGATTAAGATTTAATAATTCTGATAAGTCATCAGTAACATCAATGCCTCTTTTTTGAAGACTTTTAATGATTTCGGATGAATGATTTTTAATTTTGCCTATCTCTAACATATTATATTTATTTCTTGAATAAAGATACGCTTTATTTTATATTCATATTTTAAAATTTTTTTAATAAAAAAAGGCCATAGGGCCTTTTTAAAATAAATAAATAAATTTATTCTTTACTCTTTTATTACTGAAACGTAGGATTTATTATTAGTCTTTTTCTTAAATGTGACAACACCATCAATTAATGCAAACAATGTATGGTCTTTACCCATGCCGACATTTTCACCTGCATTATGTACAGTCCCTCTTTGTCTAATGATAATATTTCCAGCAATTGCTTTTTGCCCTCCATAAATTTTCACACCAAGTCGTTTAGAATGCGATTCTCTTCCGTTTTTTGAACTTCCTGCTCCTTTTTTATGTGCCATAATTTTTTATTCTTTAGTTGTTTTCTTTGCAGTTGTTTTCTTTGCAGTTGTTTTCTTTGCAGTTGTTTTCTTTGCAGTTGTTTTCTTTGCAGTTGT
>NHIO02000001.1 GCA_002171975.2 Flavobacteriales bacterium TMED191 | reverse complement strand
GTTTAATTTTAGATCACCAGCTAAAGTTACATCGCTTCTTTCAATCAAACTTTGCGCACTAATTCCAAACCTTAAATCTGCCCATTTTTGTCCATATTTACGATTTGGCAATAGCGGTTTTAAACCATCTATTTTATTGAGTCTCACTTCAATTTCTAGCTGCTCATCCTCTACAGCTTCGTTGACTCTATAAGCTTGAGAAATCTTTGCTTCAAGCGGAGATAGCGGTTCTTCTTCGTTGGACATGGCAGTATGTGCAATAGATTAAAGAATGTATTTATCTATACTTAAGACAATACATTTACTTATATTTATAGCATTAATTTATATAATATGTAGGAGTATTTGTGATACTCAAGGGGAATATAGAGGCGCAGCTATATTCCTCGATTAAAGAACTATTTAAAGTAATAAAATAGGCTATATACCAGTTATATTAACGTGTCTTATACCCTATCAAGTTCTCGCACTAATTTTCGCAATTTACATTTAGTTATAATCTATAACGCATGTTATAGTCATGGGACTCATCTGTTTTTAGCCCTTCATGGCATGCAGGGGGTCAGCGGTTCAAGTCCGCTTGGCTCCATTATTTAAAAATATTAAGAGGATTAGATCTTCATCTGCATTATTAAAAGTCTTTTCTCTCTCTCTTCAATATTAATGGGAAAAATTAATGAATTTATATTTGATATAGATCTTGAATTAGGATATTTTGATTTTAAGTTCATTCTTGAATTATGCGTAATACCAAAGTATCAAATTAATACTAAATATATAAAACTCAAGGTTAAGCTCAAGTCTCTCCTTAACCGGCTAATGGTTAAGCAATATAAAAAGGGATAAAATCTATTTCATTTAAAAATTTTAGAAAAAGAATACGCTGATAAAAATTAACAAGTTATGAAAAGAAATCTTCATGCGAATTTCGGAGAATTTAATTAAGTTTTTTAGTAAATAGCAATTTAAATAATTATCCTAAAACCTGGGAAAGTATACGCTTTAATAACTAACAATTTCTCTTAACGTAATTACCTTACTCTTTTATTTGCATTAGCGTAAATATAATCTCTTTTATATTTATTATCCAAAAGATAATGAATATTTTTGCACCACAAATCCAAATCGTTTTCCAATAATATTCCATCATAATTATCTTTAACAAAACTTGAATAGGGCGAGTTTTTTGAATAGATTCCTACAGCACCCAATCTCGTAGTATCAAAAAATTTTGTCGGGGATCTGAATACATTAAATTCTGATTTTAGAATTGGATTTAAAACAATATCAACATTTCTATGCCGAGTATCTAAAAGAAAGGATTCCCAATCCATTGGATAAATCATCTTTATCCTTGGAATTGATTTAAAGTATTTTCTCCATTTTTCATTAATGAAAATTTCAATCAAACAGTCATCTCTTTGACTCTGAATTTTTAAGAATAATCCCTTTATCCATTTCAATTCTAAAACGTGAGAACTTGTTCCGATGAAGGAAATTCTATGTAATGTTTTTTTTGTAAAATTATCTCTAAAATTAAGATCTACAACTTTAATTTTTATTTTGTTATTTAGTTGGATAGACAACTTTTTTTTTAAATTCAAATTTGTCACCCATATTTGATCTACTAAAAATCTTAATAAATGCTTATAGCAATAAATTCTAAAAAACAACTTAAGTTTATATTTAGTTGGTAATTTTGAAAAAATATTAAATGAAAGTAAATCATCATCAATAAACAAGATAATTTTTATATCTTTCTTTTTCAATCTAAATAAATTAAATATTCTTTTAAAAGGTATATATCTTACTATTATTAGTGTGTCTTTTTTATTCAACAAATTTAAGTTAAAATCTTTTTTTAAATCTAAAAAATTTGGATTAAGGTGATTTAGCCAATAATACGAGGTTGGATTAAGTCCATTGTGTAAAACAGTAATATTTTTATTAAAAGACAAAATTTCTAATTAATTAGATTGTTTTAATTTAATTTTAAAAAAAATTTTTAAAAACGCAAATATTATTTTTATATACATAAAGTGTCTAGAAATTAGTAATTAACTAATATAAAATTTTTTTAAATTATAGTTATACTTATCTTCGCATGCATAATCATTGGGTGAAAAAATTTTTACTTTTTCAACCATTAATACTGTTCTACCTGATAAAAATCTCATTAATATAAACTTAAGAACATTATTATCGTAAACATAATTACTTTTAGATTTATCTATATAACGAAATTTCCATGCAATTACTTTTAGATTGTTTGAGATTGATAATTTTGATATACTTTTTGAAAATCTTTTTTCAACTGAAGTATAAATTGATCCACTTGGATAAATAAGAACCTTACTTTTTTGCTTACAAATTTTTTTTAAGTATATATAGGCAGATTTTCTGTGACTTAACTTAATATGATTGAAAGTAAAATGGCCAAAATTCCTTAGTGAAATTTCAAAAAAAGGAAGTGCTTTTTTTAAATGCTTATTTACAGTTGTAATTGTTGGCATCTTAAAAATAAATTGCGCTACAAAAATATCTAAAGGATTATCATGATTAGAAATATGTATACCATTTTCAAGTAAATTAAGTGTATTTTGTTTGTCTAATTTATATGAAACTCCAAAAGATATCGAGCAGAAATAAGCTGCATAAATAAAAAATTTTTTAGAAATATTTTTAAGTTTTAAATAAATAAAAAATAAATTTATCAAATAAAGAATATATGAAAAAATAAAAATATTTAGTCTTAATATGAAAATTACTATTCTCCTCATATTAAAAATTATCTATTATTGAGAAAAGTAAATACACTTTCAAAAGGGAAATAGCCATCAAAATTTCCATTTATTTGGGAATTTTCTAAAATATATCTATAAAATTTGTTAAATAATAACTTGTTTACTTTTGCAGGATTCCTAAAAAAAGAGACTAAATCATTTTGATGTGATAATCCTTCTAAATTATAAGGAGTTATTCCTAATGACTTAATTGGTATAGAATGGAATAATGACTGGTATCCCACTGTACTGTTAATTAATACTGTTCCTTTACAAAATCTATTTCTAAAAATTTTTGACAGGGGAAAATCGTGTATATAAAAAGTTTTATCTTCAATATTAAATTCTTTTGAAATTTCTAAAATAAATTTTGAATAATTAGTATAACCTCTGTCCCTTGGATGATGCTTAAAAATTAAATTAGTATTTTTTAATTCTGCATTAGAAAATTCTTTGATAACGTAATAAATAAACTCATAATTATCTTTAAAGTTAGATCCTTTTAAAATTTGACTATCAGTAGCTACTTGTAGTATGACCATAAAAAAAGGACTTTTTGAAAAGCATTTTTTCTTTAAATTTTTCTCAACAATTCTATAAAAAAATTTTAAAATAAATCCTTTTAATTGAAACCATAAGTAAATAGGTTTAGGTTGAAGCTTATGCGCAAATTCAACAATTTTATAATTTTTAAAGCTATGATTGAAAAAAGTAATTAATTTCCATATTTTCCTTATTCTTAATCCATGATTTATGGGTACTGGAAAATTTCCATAAGGTTTTTGTTTTTCATAAAAATTCCTATCAAATAAAAACCCACTATCGTAATTAACTCCTTTATCCTCTAGTGTTACAAAATTAGGTCTTAAGTAACCTAGTTCAAAAATATGAGAATTTATGAAATGACCTTTTCTATTTAATTCTTCGCATAGTTTCAAAGCTTGCTTATGAGGAATCAATACATTTCCGTACATGAAAATGTGCTTTATATTTTCTTTAATTATTATTTTTTCCAAAAATTCTTTAAATTGATAAATGTCTTCAGAATAAGTTAATCTTGACGATTTTTTAAAGCCATATTCGTACAAGGGAAAGCTTATTTTAAAAGTTTTGATGTCATTTTTCTCTAAAAAGGAAGCTACCCTTGAAAAAAATGTCCCAATAGGACCCATTAAAAAAATAACTGATCCTTCAATTGAAATCTTTTTTTTGAATATGGGTATATTCTTTTTTTTCGTCATCTGAAAATAACATAATTTTTAAAAAATTCTTTCAATGGGCCCCAATATCTAAAAATAACTTGTTCAAGTGTCTTTTTCCTTTTTCTATAAAAATCTAATTCAGAAATAATATTTTCTACCTCAGTATGACAATTATATTTCAAGCTATAATAAAAAGGATATTCAATTATAGCTATATAAACCATTTCCTCCAAACTTAACTTTCTAGTTCTTCTTGATTTCCATTTATAATTAAAGAGTTTTTCTTCCGTTAATCCCCAACCAGAATAAAAAGGGATGCCGTATGTTGTAACAGGAATGCCTCTAATTAATGCTTCAAAACCACCCAAAGATGTAAATACAGCTACCCTATCAGAAATTTCAAAAAGCTTTTGAATGCCTATTCCATAAGCTACTTTATCGGCAATATTATTAATAAGATTTTCATTTCTTCCTTTGCATCTCAAACCTCTTTCAATATCTGGATGAGGTTTGTAAATTACATTGTAGTTTGGGTAATCTTTCTTAACTTGAAAAACAAGATCATAATTAGTTTTTTTTAATATATTATCAGGAACCCCATAAATCATTGCATTATCAGTCTCTACTTGTCCTAATACTAATATTGTTTGTTTATTATTAGAATCATTTTCATTATAGAACCTCTTATGAGAAGAAAGATTATATTTACTAATATTATTTTGCTTTATTAAATTAATTAATTCTTTTGCTCTTTTAAGTTCCTTGGCACTAACCGATTTTTTTTGAAGGAGATCTTCTAAATCGCTGGGTTGATTAAAGTCATAATGAATCCCACTCTTATCGAAAAGCAAACTCATAGGTGGGATTAGTTCTCCTCCTAAACCAACAGATCTGATAAAACCATCTTCGGCGGAAATAAAAGTATCACTTTTAATTTTATATTTCTCAAGTTTATTAAACTTACCCCAAACTAAAAAGTTCTTTATTTTACTTTTAGATTCCTTAAAGAAAGAGAAACTGCGATCAGTTGAGTTGGGAATAAATCTACTTATTTGTCTAGATTTCCATGGTGTCAAATATAAGCATTGTAGATTTTTTGGAAAAAAATTATAAATTTTTCTTTGCTTGTAAACGAACTCCATTATTTCCTCAATTTCGCAAATTTTCTTATTTCTCGGATCTAAATAAATTTGATATTTAATTAGACTTCCATAAACTAGCTGCTCTAATGAAATATTAGATTTTCTTTTTTTAATTCGAGATATATTATGATCAATAGTTAACCCAAATCCAGAATAAAAGGGATTTCCAAAAACATGTACTTCCTTACCATAAATTAATGCTTCAAATCCAACTTGACTTGTGACTACACAAATAGCACTAGATTTTTCTATTAACTTATTAACTTGTCCATAGTCAAATATAATTATCGCATTTTTTTTTCTACAAAAATCAATATCTAAACAACCCCTTTTTTGAGAAGTGAGTACATCAGGATGAATTTTTATAATAATTTTATGATTTGGCCATTTTTTCAAAGCAAACATAAACATTTCTTGAAATGTTTTTTTATTTGCATCACCATATTTTATTGATAAATCTCCATCAGTTTGATCAATTAATAATATGAAGGGGTTTTCAGGAGGCGAAACAAATTTTGGATAATTATATTTTGAAATTCCATATTCTTTCCATAATTTTATTATTTGCTTAGACCTCAAATTTTCTTTTTGAGAAAGTTTTTCCTCTATAAATCTGAATAATTGACTTTGACTTTTGCTATTGTAATAAATGCCACTTTTGTCAATACAAATACTCAAGGGGATTCTTTTCTTTCTTATGCAAAATGAATGAATGAATCCATCTTCAAGAAAAAATAATTTTGAAGTTTTCAATTTCCTTTTTTCATTTCTCAAACGATTGCCTGAACTTTTCATTCCCCAAACATATTTATTTGATTTATTAAGCTTAAATTCATAAACTATATCCATAGTCCTTGAACTAACAAAAAATAATTTATTAAATAACTTTAGAAATAAATTCATAATCTTTAATAAAAAAATTTTTTAAATAATTTTATTTATTTTCCTACAACTATATATTTAAAAATATCTTAATTTTTGATTTTTATCAAATATAAGGGGATAAAATCAATTTTATAATTTTTTTTAGAATTCATTGAGTAATAAAGTTTTTAATTATATTTATTGTTCTAAATCTTCACAACTAAAATTTTATTAATTAATAATTTAGATTTAGCTTTTTTAATATACTGTTAAAATTAACAATAAATAATTAAGATTTTTAAAATTTATTTTTTATAATTATGCAACGAAAAGGAATTATTTTAGCTGGAGGCACTGGAAGTCGTTTATACCCAATTACAAAAGCAGTTAGCAAACAATTATTGCCTATATATGATAAACCAATGATTTATTATCCATTATCTACATTAATGCTTGCTGGGATTAAAGAAATATTACTTATTTCTAATCACTGTGATGTAGATAAATTCTCAAAACTTCTTGGAGATGGATCTCATCTTGGTATTAATATTGAATATAAAATTCAATTTAAACCAAATGGAATAGCTGAAGCTTTCTTAATAGGAAAAGAATTCATAAGAGACTGTAATGTAGCATTAATTTTAGGCGATAATTTATTTCATGGTCATGACTTAATTAATATCTTACAAAGAAATTACTCTAAAACTAACGGTGCTTCAATATTTGTTTATCCTGTAAGGAATCCAGAAAATTATGGAGTAATTGAATTTGATCCCAAAGGCAAAATTTGCGGAATAGAAGAAAAACCTTTATTACCTAAGAGTAACTTTGCAATTACTGGATTATATTTTTATGACAACACCGTTATAAATAAAGCTGAAAGAATTAAACCCTCTAAAAGGGGAGAATTAGAAATAACTGATATAAACAAACTTTATATTGATGAAGGGAGAATAGTAGTACAAAAAATGAATAGAGGTATGACTTGGCTTGACACCGGTACAATAGATTCTTTGCATGAAGCCTCTTCCTTGGTTCGATCTTTGGAGAAAAGACAAGGGTTAAAAATTGGGTGTCCTGAGGAAATAGCTTGGAGGATGGGATTTATTAATAATGAGGAATTATCAATTCTCTCAGAAAATCTTGTGCGAAGTGGATATGGAAATTATTTAAAATCATTAATCTCAGAAACATTAAAATAGATTGGTAAAAAAATAAAGATTAAAAATGGAAACAAATAAACTTACGTCAAATAAAGGAAATCTTATAGAAGGTCCATTGATTCTTAAACCAATGATATTTAATGATCAAAGAGGTTGTTTTTATGAAAGTTGGAACGAATCAACTTTCTATAATGAAATTGAAGAAAAGATAATTTTCTTTCAAGATAATCACTCTATTTCTGAATCTGGAGTTTTAAGAGGTCTTCATTATCAAATTCAGCCGTTTGCTCAGGGGAAATTAGTGAGGTGTATTTCTGGAGAGATTTTTGACGTTGTTGTAGACATTAGAAAGAATTCTCCGACTTTTATGGAATGGGGAGGTATCAATCTGAATCACTTAAATAAATTAATGTTATGGATACCAATTGGATTTGCGCATGGGTTTCTATCTTTGAAAGACAAAACAGAGGTTTTATATAAAGTTAGTGGATTTTACAGTAAAGTTCATGAGAGGTGTATAAGATGGAGTGACCCAAAAATAGATATTAAATGGCCTTTACAAAATTGTCTAATTGACAAACCAAAATTATCTGAAAAAGATTCAATAGCCCCCTTCATTCAGGACACTGCAATTTTTATTTAAATCTTCCTAATGAGAATTTTATTAACTGGAGCTACTGGTCAATTAGGGAAAGAGATTTTAAAATCTAAACCTAAAGATGCACTAATAATTAGTCCAAATAGATATCAATTGGATTTATCTGATTACTCATCTTGCAAAAATATGGTTTTAAAAAATAATCCTGATTGGATTATTAATTGTGGTGCATATACTTCTGTAGATGGAGCGGAAAAGGAAATTGAACTTTCTTCTAAAATTAATAGTCTTGCTCCTAAAGCCTTTACCGAAATAATAAACAAAACAAATGGTAATTTATTGCATCTAAGCACAGATTATGTTTTCGATGGAGAACAGAATTTTCCATACGATGTACATCAAGAAAAGAATCCAATATCTAATTATGGGCGATCAAAGGCATTAGGAGAAGAACTTATTGAAAAAAATATCAAGAATATTGAAAATGCAACTGTTCTTAGGACTAGTTGGGTTATAAGTCCAAGAGGTAAAAACTTCATTCTTAATATGCTTAAGCTACACTCTGAGAAAGAGTATATAAAAGTAGTATCTGATCAAATCGGATCTCCTACTAGCGCAAAAGAACTAAGTAAAGTTTGTTGGAAAATAATTGAATTTAAGAAAAAAAATAAATTACCTTTTATTCTTCATTGGGCCGACTCTGGAGCTGCAAGTTGGTTTGATATTGCAGTTGCAGTTGGAGAGATAGCACTTGAATTGGGAATTATAAAGAAAAAAGCTTCTGTTTATCCAATAAATACCTATGAATATCCAACAGCAGCTCAAAGACCAAAATTTTCATTACTTAATACAAGCGAGACAAGTAAATACTTAAATATAAAAGCAAATCATTGGAGAGAAAATTTAATTAATATTTTAATTGAATATAAAAATACAAATAAAATTTAATTTTTAAAATATGAAACCATCTAATAATAATAAAAAGCTTAGATTACTAGTAACTGGTGGAGCT